>JAVXFE010000014.1:0-15907 GCA_036658075.1 Oscillospiraceae bacterium | reverse complement strand
GTAGAAGGTGTCACCGAATGGCTTCCCATAAGCAGCACGGGTCACATGCTCTTACTTGACGAATTTTTAAAGATGAACGTCTCTGATGATTTTAAACAGATGTTTATTGTAGTAATTCAACTAGGTGCAATTTTAGCAGTAGTTGTTTTGTATTGGAAAAAAATGTTTCCTTTTGGATTTGAACAAAAAGGAACAGGCAAAAAGTTTGTTGTAAAAAAAGACATAATAACAATGTGGTTAAAGGTTTTGGTGGCTTGCATTCCCGCTGCGGTCATGGGATTTTTCTTTGATGATTTTCTTGAAGCACACCTCTCCACACCGTTTGTTATTTCAATAGCCTTGATTTTCTATGGTATATTATTTATAGTAATTGAAAGGCGAAACAAAACACGCATACCAAAAGTAAATTCTTTAGCTGAAGTTACATATAAAACAGCATTAATTATTGGGCTTTTTCAAGTTTTATCCATGGTTCCGGGGACGTCACGTTCAGGGGCAACAATCATCGGTGCCATAATAATCGGAACATCCAGAACCGTTGCCGCTGAATTCACATTCTTTTTGGCGGTGCCAACCATGCTTGGGGCAAGCCTTTTGCGTCTTGTAAAGTTTGGGTTTTCTTTCACAGGTTCCGAACTTGCAACTCTTATTTTAGGAATGGTTGTTGCCTTTGTTGTATCAATTTTGGCAATTAAATTCTTAATGGGTTATATCAAAAAGCACGATTTTGCGGCGTTTGGCTGGTACCGAATTGCTCTCGGAATCGCAGTTTTGTTGTATTTTGGAATAACCGCACTTGCCTAATATTAATTTTGCAACTTTTGTAGGGACGAAATCTATTCGTCCCTACAAATAAAATGTTGGCGACTTCCCATAAAAAGTCTTAAAGGCTCTTGAAAATATTGCCGGCTCGCTATATCCAACCATTTCCGAAACTTCCGCCGACAAATATCCATCCTTCAATAATTTTAACGCTGTTTGCATTCTCTTTTTTATTAAATATTCCTGCATAGTATGCCCCTCAGAACTTTTAAAAATCCGTGATAAATAGCGTGAATTAAGACCAATGGCAACAGCAACATCTGAAATCGTAATCTTATTCATATAATTTGCACTTATATAATTTTTGGCAACGCCTATATAATTTGTATTCTTGTTTTCTTCAAAAAATTCTGCAAACATTTTAAAAATCTTGCTCACTAAAAAAAGTTCTCTTGTGGAGGTTAGTCCTCTGCATTCCAGAAATTCTTGAAAAACACTTCCATTTATGTTTTTAATATGCGGTTCCATATCATCAAACATTTTTGCAAGTTCTCCGTCAAATCCTATCCAAATATACGTCCACGGATTTTCATTGTCCGCAGTATATGTGGTTATTTGTCCCGGTTTAATTAAAAACGCCTCTCCGACACGTATGTGATATTTTATATTATCGACGTAAAAATCACCCTCGCCGAACGTTACATAATGCAAGAGATAATATGGTCGCATATTGGGTCCGTAGCTATGTTGTGGTTTACACACTTCCTCCCCACATATCATAGGATTTATATCTTTAAAATGCTTATTTTCTAAAGCAATCTCGTTTTGCATAACATTCACCTCGGTTACATTATATCATAAACAAGTTACATTTTGCAATGTTAATTTTAAGTAAAATGTATTAAACTTCAATCATAAAGCAATTTGACTTTTATTAGTCGTCCTTAATTCAAATTGCTAATACTATTTACCTTAATTTTGTCGGTTCGTTGCCGACAAATAAATTGAAAATATGTATCAAGCAATTCGATTTTTATTAGTCCTCATTAATTCGAATTGCTGATATGTATAAAAAAGATATAAAAAAACAAATATAAATTTTAAGGGGAATTATTATGCTAAAAATAACTTTTATGGGTGCCGGAAGCACCATTTTTGCTAAAAATGTTTTAGGCGACTGTATGCTTACAGAATCGCTCCAAAATGCAGAAATCGCACTTTATGACATCGACAAAGAAAGACTTGAAGAATCCTATGCACTTATTACCTCAATCAATAAAAATTGTAACGAAAACAGAGCTAAAATTCTAAAATATCACGATGTTCCAAACCGCAAAGCGGCTCTAAAGGATGCCACTTTTGTTGTTAACGCTATCCAAGTCGGTGGATATGAACCATCTACCGTTATTGACTTTGAAATTCCAAAAAAGTACGGTCTACAACAAACTATCGGCGATACCTTGGGAATAGGCGGTATTTTTAGAGCGCTTCGCACAATCCCAATCATGAAGGATTTCGCAAATGACATGGAAGAAGTTTGCCCCGATGCCTGGTTCTTAAATTATACAAACCCAATGGCAATGCTTGCGGGATATATGCAACGATACACAAACATAAAAACCGTTGGACTTTGCCATAGCGTTCAAGTTTGTTCTAAAAATCTTTTAAAAGATTTGGAAATTGAAGTTGACGGGATTGTTGACAAAATTGCCGGAATAAACCACATGGGGTGGTTGCTTGATATTCGTGATAATAAAGGAAACGACCTGTATCCGCTTATCCGTGAAAAAGCCCTCGCTAAAAACGACAGTGAAAAGCACAACGACATGATTAGATATGAATATATCCGAAACTTTGGATATTATTGCACCGAAAGTAGTGAGCATAACTCCGAATACAACCCATTTTACATAAAGTCAAAATATCCTGAACTTATTGAAAGATACAACATTCCATTAGACGAATATCCACGCAGATGCGTCAAGCAAATAGCTGATTGGGAAAAGCAAAGAGAAGAATTATTTAACGGTGGCAAAATCACTCACGAACGCTCAAAAGAATATGCTTCATATATAATGGAAGCTATTGTAACCAACAAAACCTATAAAATTGGTGGAAACGTTATAAATAATGGGCTTATTACAAATCTTCCAAAAGATGCGTGTGTTGAAGTTCCATGTCTTGTCGATAGCGAAGGAATTCAACCTACCGTTGTTGGCGACCTTCCTGTTCAATTAGCATGTATGAACGCAACAAACATTAACCCACAGCTTCTTACCATTCAAGCGGCAGTAACAGGGAAACGTGAAGATATTTATCGTGCCGCAATGCTCGAGCCACATACCGCCGCTGAATTATCAATAGACGATATAAAGGCAATGTGCGACGACCTAATAGATGCTCATGTTAAAAGCGGTTTTATGACCGAACCTAAATAAAAGCAGTCTTCAAAAAAGGCTAGCCCACAAAATTTGTGAGCTAGCCTTTTTGTTATTATTTAAATTTAACCTCGATTTTTTGCACGCAACTGATTGTTTAAAATTCTCTTGCGAATTCTAAGACTTTCAGGTGTAACCTCTAAAAGTTCATCCTCGCCTAAAAATTCAAGGCTGGCTTCTAAGCTAAGGTTTATCGGCGGTATAAGTTTTAAAGAATCATCACTACCCGACGCACGAGTGTTGGTTAGCTGTTTCTTTTTACAAACGTTTACATTTATATCTTCATTTCGCGGAGATTGTCCCACAACCATACCTTCATAGACAGCCGTTCCTGGAGAAATAAACAAAGCACCACGTTCTTGAACCTTAAATAATCCATATCCAACAGCTTCTCCCGTTTCAAATGCAACCAACGAACCTGTAAAACGGCGAGTAATTTCACCTTTATATGGCTGATATGAGTGGAAAACAGAGTTCATAATACCTTCACCACGAGTGTCGGTTAAGAATTCGTTTCTATAACCCAAAAGTCCACGTGCAGGGATTAAATACTCAATACGCATACGTTCGCCCTGTGGCGACATTTGAACAAGTTCACCTTTTCTGGAACCCATTTTTTCCATAACCGAACCCATAGATTCAGATGGAACGTCAATAAGAAGTCTTTCGATAGGCTCATGTTTAACGCCATCAATCTCTTTAAACAAAACTTTTGGAGTACTAACGCAAAATTCAAAACCTTCACGACGCATATTCTCAATAAGTATAGAGATATGCATTTCTCCACGTCCTGCAACTCTAAAGCTATCCGTATTTTCGCCATCATTTACTCTAAGCGATACATCTTTTAAAAGTTCAGCGTGAAGTCTTTCACGAATCTGACGAGTGGTAACAAATTTACCTTCACGTCCCGCAAAAGGTCCATCGTTAACAGAAAAAGTCATCTCAATTGTCGGTTCACTAATTTTAACAAACGGTAACGGTTCAACCTTTTCAAGAGATGTAACAGTCTGTCCGATTGTGATATCAGTAGCACCTGAAAAACAAACAATGTCGCCAACTTTAGCCTCATTAACGGTAACTTTTCCAAGTCCATCAATTTGATACATATTAACAATTTTTGATTTATACGGTTGATGCTTTTGATGGAAGTCGCTAATCATAACTTCCTGGTTCTGTTTCATTGAACCACGCTGAATACGACCAATACCTATTCTGCCAACATATTCATTATACTCAATAGACGAAATTAACATTTGCAAATCGCCGTTTTCGTCACCTTCAGGTTCAGGAATATAGCTGAGAATAGTGTCAAAGAGACATTTTAAATCTGTACCTTCGATGTTTGGCGACATAGACGCCGTACCCGCTCTGCCTGAACAATATATAATCGGGCTGTCTAACTGTTCATCGCTAGCGTCAAGTTCTAATAATAGTTCAAGAACTTCATCGCCGATTTCGTTTAGACGTGCATCCGGTCGGTCAATCTTATTAACAACAATTATAATTCTATGTTTCATTTCCAAAGCTTTTTGCAACACAAAACGGGTTTGTGGCATTGGTCCCTCGGCTGCATCAACAAGCAAAATAACACCGTTAACCATGTTTAGTATACGTTCAACCTCGCCACCAAAGTCAGCATGTCCAGGCGTATCGATAATATTCATCTTTACTCCGTTATAATGAACTGATGTGTTTTTAGCTAAGATGGTAATTCCACGTTCACGTTCGATATCATTATTATCCATAACACGTTCTTCAACGACTTGATTATCTCTGTATACGCCGCCTTGTTTAAGCATTTCATCAACCAACGTAGTCTTACCATGGTCAACGTGGGCGATTATGGCAATATTCCTTAAATCTTCTCTCTTCATAGATATTCTCCTAACTTTGCAAAAAGCATTCCGATATGTTTCAAGCTAAATTCATCTAGCTTTACGTCCTTTTATTGCAGTCTAAAAGTTAGTATACCACAAATTCCACAAAAAGTAAACGTCAATTTGTACAAAATACACAACAACAACGCTGTTGGATTTTACAAAATGAAGATGAAACCAGGAATATTTCATCGAAAGTAGAAGAAAACACTAAAATCCTCGTTTAGCAAAAGTAATTACTATTTTACGTTGGACGCTATCGTAATATCAAAATGTTGTGGACCGTAACGATCCACCGTTGTTGCCACATAGTCACATTTAATATTAGGAGCTATTTTTTTACAAGCGACAAGCGTGACACTTTCGTCTTTTCGAAGTTTGGCGTCACGCTTCGTGCTTTTTCTAAGTTAAGCTTCACCTTTATCCCTAAGTTGTAGGAGTACTTTCCTTAGTGGTTCTGGGATTTTTACGCCCATTTCCGCTATGTTTTCAAGCAATGATATCCCCTCGTTTGCGATAAAAAACATGATTACGATTTCCCTAAGTGGCAAATTATTGCCCATTAAGTTTTGCATAACATTTGCAAGAATAACCACGATTAATATCACTATTTTTTTTAAAAGTCCCTTAAACCCTATCTCGCTTGACAACTTTTTCGTGTAGCACGCCTTAATTAATCCGGTTATGTAATCTAGGATTATTAGCACAACGAGCGACCACAACATAACGTCCCACGCTCCAAAAATGCTCCCGCACCAACCGCCAACTACACCAACAATTACGCTTAAAAAATTAAATAGTTTTTCCATTTGTTCTCTCCTTTTTTCTTATTTTTAAATTCATAAAGCAATTTGACTTTTATTAGTCGTCATTATTTCAAATTGCTAATACTATTTACCTTAGTTCTTGTCGGCTCGTCGCCGACAATTAAATTAAAAATATGTAAAAAAACACCAGAATATAAAAAATCGTCAAAATCTATTGACAATTCTCGAACTCTGGTGTAAAATATAAATATAAAGGCAAGACCTTAAACGGTTGTGCTAAGAAGGTGTTATTTAAGATTAAATAACCGCTATCCTAGACAGTGGCGGTTATTTTTTTATGTCGTTTATTAATTCTTTCAATACTATCATAAAGATAATAAGTAAAAGAATAGTAATCTCCATAAGCTTCACCCCCTTCCTAAAAAGAGAGTTTAGCACAACCGTCCAGTTTTCACTGTTTAAAATCTTGCCCAGTTCACATTATACATCATAATCCGACTAATTTCAATATCATATCCGTTTTGTTACATAATCGTATTCTTTTTGATACATAATTAACCCTTTGCAAGTTCTAAAGCTACACTATCACGCCACAATGTCGGCACGTCTGCAAGTGTAATTTTTCCTTTTTTTATCATCATTATATATAGCCCTAGCATTATTTTACACCTCCTGATATCATTGTTGCGAGTTCCAATATCGCATTTTGATTTATTTCGTTTTTGCTCTGTAAATCCGCCATTGTTACAGGCGGTTTGTACGTCCCTGCCACTCGTGCCAAAGCCTCTGCCATGTTACGCACAACCGTGTTTTCTAAGGCTAATTCAGCCGCCGTTGGCGTTAAAGCCTCGGTCGTGTGTGTGATGAGTTTGTTGTCTAAATTTGTGGTTGCAGCGGTTAATTCTGCCTCGTCTGTGCATTCGATTTCATAGAAAATTGGTTCGCCATGATATAGGCGACTGTATTTTACGACGTTTCTAACGCACTTAATTTTGTTTTGTATGTCTAATTTTATCATATTTTCACTCCTTAAATTATTTATTTTTACGCCGCCCAATTATCGATTGTGTCGATAGGTAAAAAGTTGGTTATTCCGCATTCAAGTTGCTGAATGTTAGAGGTATCCGATGTAATCAACTGATTATCTCCATCTAAATCTAACGCTAAATAAAATTTTGCCTTTAGCACAATTGAACCTGGAAAGTTATTGAATGGACACTTCGAATTGAAGTTATTCATGAAAACATTCGAATCATTAATGGGATATATCCCTTCAACGGTAGGTGCTGGAATGCTGTCGTGTCTGCCATCTCCCAACCTTCTTTGGAATGTAGGATTATGCGTCCAGCTATAGTGTTTTTTGTTTTCCCAATCAATTTCAAAATACTGAATTCCATTCACATCACCGTACACAATCGTGTCAGGTTTCCGCTTGTATACCCAACGAATCTTGTTGATTACCGTCTGTAGTGTCAAGCTCTCATCTGGAACTAAGCCATCATAAACCCCTCGTGTTTCGCTATAGAAAAACTCGTACGCTTTTCCATTATAGTCATAATACGCCGCCCAATCTTGCCAATCGCCTAAATTTTGCAAGCGTAACGACAACCGCATAAAATGAACTGTTCCGTCAACAAACCCCAAAACATTGTGTGAATTATTTGTGGTGGCGTTGGTGTTAAACTCGCCCGTACCAGTCCACGCAGGAGTTCCGACCACCGTCCCAACAGGGGATAGGGCGGTGAGCAAAGGTTTGCTAGGCTGTTCAACAGACGGCGTTTCAACAAGGTCAAGAATGTCCGCCTTTACATGAGTATGTGGTTTAGGTGGCATACTGATTGGGAAATTTAGTATTTCCGTTGTTGGATGAGTGTGGCTTTTCGGCGTCATTGTCGTTGGAAAATTCACTATTTCCGTTGTTAAATGTGTGTGTGCCTCTGGTGTCATTGTTGTTGGAAAATCCGTGATTGCGGATTTTGGATGTGTATGAGTTCTTGCAATAGTGCCAATTTCCGTAATAGCATCGGCATTAGCTTTTATTGCTACTCCGACGTTTGTGGTATTATAGCTAATCGCCGAGGCATTATGTTTGCTTCCGGGTCCTTCTATATGACTATTCACAGTCCCAGTAACTCTTGCGTCAAGTGCCGAAACTAGGCTTTCTGCATAGGCTTTTGCCCAACTCGTCTTTGTGTCTAATTTGTCAAGGGTATAATTATTATTATTTTTGTCATACCAAAATGACATGTAAATCACTCCTTTAAATTTATTCTTATATCGCAGCTGCAAATACATTATACATGAATTCAAGTGCCATAGAGTGCCATCTTTTCAAAAACACGAAAAAACTTAAAAATAAATTAAAAATGCGATATAGTTGCTATATTTAAACCATAAAATAAGATTTTTCAGAAAATCGAAAAAAATAGCTTGACAAATTGTATAACCGATGATATAATTTATCTTGCGTTTGAAATTTTGTTTTCATATGCACCCGTACTGACACGGGCCTTTAGCTCAGTTGGCTAGAGCACCTGACTCTTAATCAGGGTGTCCGGGGTTCGAATCCCCGAAGGCCCACCACAGTAAAACCGCCACTCCTTATAGAGATGGCGGTTTTTTGTATCTGTTTACAGTGCTGGCAAAAGCGATATAAATTCGTCAAAAAAAGCACAGATTTCGCAGTAAAGTAAAAATGTTTTTTTCATATACTCTGCCTCTTTTGCGTATACTAAAGAAATAAGGGGGTGTTTAAGTGAAAATTAAATGGAAAATGCTAATTTCATGCATTGTAATCCCGTTGGTGCTTGGCGCTGTTGCGGGCTTTCTTTCAAAAGACAGCATGAATATCTTTGATAGACTGAACAAGCCACCATTGTCACCACCGAGATGGTTGTTTCCTTTTGTTTGGACAATACTCTACACGCTGATGGGGATTGCCTCCTATCTCGTCCTTACATCAGGGATAGCACAAAAGGACATTACAAAAGAAATGAAAGTGTACGGTTTACAACTTTTATTTAACTTTCTGTGGAAATTTTGGTTTTTCGGTCTAGGGTGGTTTTGGTTTTCTTTTATATGGCTTGTGGTATTATGGCTTCTAATATTACTTATTACCGCTGTTTTTTTTCGTATTTCAAAACCGGCTGCCTATCTACTGATGCCATATCTCGTTTGGGTTGCTTTTGCCGGATACCTCAATCTCGCCATTGTCCTTCTAAATTGAAAACACCTTTTTGCATTCTAAATACAGAGCAGAGTATCCTTACAAATAAACACTATCTGCATATTTACACTTTATTTTTAACATTAAAACTTTTTCCTGTCACGACAGAATCCCACCGAGTTTGCACTCGGTGGGATTCTGCGTTATATTACTTAAATATATATAATTATTCTATGTGGCTAAGTCTTTCAAACTCCAATGTATCCTTCTTAATATAAATTGCATATGCGGTTATAAAAAGCACTCCTGCCGCTACCCACGCCATTGGACCCGCTAAACATACGCCAACATATCCCATAGCTCCTCTACCTAGAACTAAGGCAAAAAACACCCTTGCACCAAGTTCCAAAATACTTCCGGTCATTACTACAACCGACTTTCCCATACCTTGAAGAGAACTGCGGTATACTAGCAAATAGCCCAAAATGAGGAAAAACATTGCCTCAATATTCAAATAAGTTTGTGCCGTTTCTATAATATCAACATGTCCCGCTCCGACAAAAAGTTCAGATATATTTCGTCCAAAAAGCACAAGAACCGCCGAACCAGCAAGGCAAAAAACAGTGACTATAATTGTGCATTTTTTAACGCCCTCTTTAATTCGTGCCATATTGCGTGCCCCAAAATTCTGACCTACGTATGTTGCCATGGTCACACCAAAAGACATGATTGGTTGTACGAGGAATTGGTCAACCTTGCATGCCGCCGTAAATCCTGCAATTACAGTAGACCCGAACGAGTTAAGCACGGTTTGTACGACCATTGAACCCATAGAAATAATTGAATTCTGAACGCCCATAGGGATTCCCATTGCAAGATGTCGTCCCGCAAGACGGTTATTCCATTTCCAATCCTCTTTATGTGGCTTTAAAAGAGGCATTTTCTTTATGATAACGAACACACACAAAATCGCCGAAATTCCTTGTGCAATAATCGTTGCAAGACCCGCACCAGCAACACCCATATGGAAAACCGTGATAAACACTATATCCAATATGACGTTTAAAATTGTTGCCACTAACAAAAAATACAACGGTGTTTTACTATCTCCAACCGCCCTAATTATGCTCGACAAATAATTATAGAACAAAAACGGTGTAATTCCATAATAAATAACAATTATATAATTATATGTATCATCTATAATATTCGCAGGAGTATTCATAAGTTCCAAAAGCGGGCGTGCCGATATAACGGCAATAATTGTAAACATAACAGAGGCTAAAACGCAGAGCATTGTTCCCATCGCTACACTTCGGCGAACTCCGTCATAATCTCCTGCACCAAATCTTTGTGAAACTATAATAGCAAAGCCGCTTGCCGCACCATTAATAAATCCCAACATGAAAAACATTATTGCTCCCGCTGCACCAACGGCAGCAAGTGCGTCCACTCCAATAGTCCTTCCAACTATCAAAGCATCCGCCATGTTATAAAATACTTGAAACATGTTTCCAATCATCAAAGGAACCGCAAATGTGACTATATGTTTAAGCGGACTCCCTACCGTCATGTCGGTAACTGAACTTTTTTTACCTATCTTTGCCATAAAAACGCCTCTTAACTTTATTAAAATTATCTCATCTAAAAACTCAACTTAAACCGCTATACAAATTCACCCCGCAAATCAATGACTTGCGGGGGTTCGTGTTTAATCTTCATCATCGTCAGGCTCATCTTCTGGCTTTTCAAGAAGATGTACCACCGCCTCTTCTATTCGGTGTTCCTCAATTTTTGTAACCTTAATTTCCATATTCTTAACTTTAAGTTCAATGACAGCTCCATCTTCAGGGATTGTTCCGAGTTCGTCCAAAATCATTCCCGCAAAGGTGTTGTATTCATCAGAACAAATATCAATATCTAAGGCTTCTGAAACGGCCTCAAGCTCCGTGGAACCTTGAATTTTCCATGCACCTTCGCCAATTTCTACAATTTCTTCCATGTCTTCAGGCTCGTCATATTCGCTATAAAGCTCTCCTACAATTTCTTCAAGCAAGTCTTCTTGCGTTACGATTCCCATAAACCCACCATATTCATCAAGCACAATGGCAAAATGAGTATTTTCATTTTGCATTTGTGAAAACAAATCATCCGCTTTTATTGATTCCGGAATAAAATACGGTTGTCGTAAAATTCCAATCAAATCAGGTTCTTTATCACAAAGCAACATTTTATAAAAATCACGGCTGTTTAAAACACCCACAATATCATCAATTGAGTTTCCACAAACAGGATAACGAGTATGGTTCGTTTCGTTAATAAATTCTGTCCATTTTTCAATGTTATCATTAAGCCATAAAATGTCAATGTCCGTTCTGTGAGTCATAATATCTTCAACAGGTTTATCATCAAGTTCAAAAATATTATGTATCATTTTTTTCTCATCGTCATCAATAGCTCCCGTTTCTGAGCCAATATCCACCATCATGCGGATTTCCTCTTCAGTAACGTCATCGTCATCATTGTGCGGAGCAATTCCGAAAATTCTTAAAATTCCAGCCGCTGTAGCACCCGGAAGCCATACAAATGGTATTAAAATCTTTGAAATAAAACAGGTAAACCCAGAAAAATTCAGAGCGATTTTTTCAGCATTCCGTCGAGCGACCCGACGTGGAATAAATACGCTAAACACCAGATAAAAATATATCAAAGCCAGCGTAATTGAAAGTATCACAATAGATTTAAGCAAACCATCAGGCACAGACACCCCATAAGATTCTACAAAAACAACAAGCGTATGTACAAATCCAATTGAAGCCACTGAACTCGCCAAAAAGCCAAAAAAATTAGTGGAAAACTGCATTGCATCCATAAATTCAGATGGATTTTCATCAAGCAGTTTAAACAGCCTAACCGCTCTCCTATCGCCATCTTCAGCAAGCTTTTTCAGTCGTGCATCACTAATTGCAACTGTCGCAGTTTCAGCAATGGTAATAATGGCGCTAAACGCCACAATCAATAGTAAACTTAAAATTAACGGCCCGGGGGGCAACGTATCCAAAAAAATCATCCTTTCAATCTAAAAACTAAATTAATTAAAATTATAAAACATATCTATTATAACATATCGCCCTAAATTTGTCAAAGGTTAATGTATATAATAGTATAAATTATTTGTTTTTCGACATTTTTACAAGTTCTTCTTTAAAGGTTTCAATATCTTTAAACTGCTTATAAACCGACGCAAAACGAACATAAGAAACCTCATCGATTTCACGAAGTTTTTCCATAACAAGCTCTCCGATTTTATCCGACGAGACCTCACGTGCTAACGAGTTATGTATAGTATTTTCGATTTCGTCAAGCATATCATCAATAGCCTGAAGCGGAACAGGTCTGCTCGCACAGGCGTTTAAGATTCCACGTTGCAGTTTTTCACGGTCAAAGCTCTGTCTTGACTTATCCTTTTTAATCACGATAATTGGAACACTTTCGATTTTTTCATAAGTAGTAAATCTTTTTCCGCATTTTAAGCACTCACGTCGACGGCGTATAGCGGTACCATCTTCTGCCGAACGAGAATCCACAACCTTGCTATCAAGGTGACCACAGTATAAACAACGCATTTTTAAAAAGCCCCCTCCAAGTAATATCTCTACAAACAGTCATCTACAATAGATTATACAACACATCTTCTATGTATGTCAACGTACAAACCGTTTTGTCACACAAATTTAACAGAAACTTCTTATTTCTATTTTAAACTTTCTATAAATATATAGCTCATTTTATCACAAACCACGTTTCGTACTAAAAGTTGACGTTGGAAGTCCTGACCCATCTGTCAAATTTGGCATTTGCGGATAACCACCCCATGCGTATCGAACGTTATGTGGATTGTCAATCTCATCGCTCCACACAATAACTTTTCCGCCGTCTATAACAGCTTTTGCAGGGACATATACATCGTCCTCACCCGCAATCCAAAATTCGTGAAGCTCGTTTGTATTGACGTTATTATTTTTTATATATTCTTGTGTTTGCTTATCGGAATATTGCTCTTTTGGCATTATTTTTAAAGCCTCGGTATACTTAAATTTAAGTTCAACTGTGTTTCCGACCACTTCCATACTTAAATATTCAGGACCGCTTGGAGCCGACAGCTCGTTTGAATATATATCCCGTTCTGCAAATCTCAAAAATCTTTCCGCCACTTCTTTTTTGCCCATGGGATGAATATCTTCACGGGCGTTTCCGGCACCGCCTTCGAACTTTCCAAATTGGTCAAGAAGGCATACCATTCCAATGTTTTTAGGATTCGCCACTTTTTCTAAAGCCAACCTTTGCCCTTCACGCACAAGGCTTTCATCGGATTTATATCGAGTAATCTGCGTCCAATAAAAAGGCAAATCCTCGCCCCAAATTTGACGATATTTATCAACAACCGCCGACATGGCATCGCTATATAATTCCGCCGTCAAATGCGTCCTGTATTCGTCCGCCTCACCCTGATACATAATTATCCCTTTTATGTTTAGTTTTCCGAAAGGGAATATTCGGTTATTATAAAGGTCGCCATCTTGGGAAACGAAGTCGTTTTTCTTGAAATCTTTTGGTATCCATCGGCCAATTTCAGTATCGCCAACCGCAAGGTTTAAAAGTCCAACAGGCGTATCATGCTTTTTATTTATACTTTGAGAAAAATAATACCCAATCGCCGAACAATAATTTGCGTGGTCGGCATCCATTTCAGCCCAAACCGTCTCCCCCTTATTAAGCGGAAGATTGTCAACGGCGCTGTTTGCACCCATAATTCCTTTGTTCCAAAGATTTAAAACTCGAATTTGAGGATTATCTGCCGACGCTATACCTTTTCTGGTTGATACATCCGCCTTTGTATCCTCGCCCATAATCATATAATATTCCATATTTGATTGTCCAAAACACATCCAAACATCGCCAAAGGTAATATTTTTAAAGACTAATTCCTTATTATCTGCTGAAACCTTTAACGTATATGCACCAAATTTAGGAAACTCCCCCAAATTCACTTCCCATTGCGGAACATTTACAATAGGCGTGCTTTGGCTTGATACAACTTTTCCGGTTTTTTCATCGCTTAACGTAACATTTACCACCGTTCCACATTTCCCATTTCCCCATATAACAAGGGGTTTATCAGCCTGCAAGAGCATATTATCGCTAAACAAATTAGGCATTGAAAGTTCTCTCGTTGCTTTGGAATTTTCGTATTCTAAAGGATTTAAAATTGCAGGTGTCAAATCTTCTTTAAACAAAGATATTTTGTATATATCTCCCACATCGAGCAAAATATTTTCAACAGTAAAGACGACTTCTGCGCTTGTGCCAGGGGTAAACAACTGCTTTTTGCATTCAATCCCTTTCATTACACCTCGGCTATTATACACACCCAAAACCGCCATTCCTGAAAAAGTTTCAGAAATATCAAACGCAACGCAGTTTACAATAACTTGATTCGGCTTTGCATGGTTTATCTTTATCGCCCTATCTTCAATCCATTCAATCTCCGAAAATTGAGCCTCTGTCGCTAATTCAACCTTAAAATATCTATAACGCCCATATCCTGAAAAAACAATTTCTTGCCATTCAAGGTTTATGTTTCCGTTAGAATTAGGTTCCACAACGCCAAGTTCAACAAAGTTAATGTTATCCTCTGAGGCAAAAAAGCGTGTACCAATGCACGTATTTGCCGAATTTTGGTCAGTTATATTAGGTAAAAACCGAATTTTACAAAGATTTTTAATTTCGCCTGCATCGAGCGTTGCCCACAAAAGTTTTTCGTTCTTAGTAAAAGTTTTTTCATTTCCATCATATAATGTTCCTGCATCATTTACTCCTGAATACGTGTTTGGTGGCGTCAGTAGGTTTTTAGTTGAAATTTGAGGCGGTTCTAAAACTTTTGCCTGTGCCGAATACAACTTTACACTTGCGGTCGGTAAAGTGTCTGTTACGGCAGGTTTAACTTTAAAAATGTCATTCCATTCAAAAGCCATAGCGTTTAAAGGAATTATAGACAAAACAAAAAAGGCGGTAACCATGATGAAAATTTTAAAACATTTTCGATTCATAGTCCCGCCTCCACACAATTCGTATATTATATTTTTATGATACACTATTTTTCGACATTTGTCAATCTAAAATACATTTTTGTTAGTGTCAAGTAAAGATTGGCAATTTTTTTGATACAAAAAATGTACTATGATTGTGCGATATTTCCGCAACCCTTGACAGCCTTGTCTAAAAATGCTTATGGATATTATGCCGACGGTGAGAAACTCAAAAACATATCGTTTCCTTTCCCATCTGCCTGTTAATTGTAGCATTTTTATTCAATTCTGTAAAGGGATTAGTGCTTTTTTACCTCAGGTTCAAAATCTAAAAACATATCATCTATAACTCAATATTTTTCTTATGGATTTTCTTCCGTTTGTAACGGGTGAATTATCAAAAGGCATAGGGCAATGCCTTCCTTCATATCCTTTGCCGATATTTTCTTTGATCTGTGCAGCACTTAATAATTTGCTTTCAATTTCTTCCGCAAACCTTTCGGGCAATGTCGATTTTGTTATTTCTTCTAAGCCTTCTGAAAGTTTATGACCAACCTTAAGACATAATATTTTGCATAAGTTTATGCTACCACGAGGGCTCCACGCTGCACTCCTATGTTTAAGTCTTTTTGCAACTGTTAAATATACATTATGCTCACAATTTCCCATAGTTCTGTATTCAAGATTATCATTTAATTTCGGCAAGTTTAAATCTCGATTTTTTAGTGGTATTAAGCCTAATTTGTTTGCTGATAAATAATGATATAATTTTCTAACTTTCTCTTCAGATTTTGTATCATCAAGG
>JAVXFE010000013.1:0-16298 GCA_036658075.1 Oscillospiraceae bacterium | reverse complement strand
GGGATTTACGCCAATGGGATTGATTTGGCGTTGCAGAATGATGTTGCCAAATATAGTGATGCATACAATATTCACACATATTACGAGGTAGATGATACTATTAGTGACGATTATACAATCTTGCTAAATCGCAAGGTCATCGATGGAAGGCTTGATGTAAAACGTGCTTATGACACATCAAACAAGATGGTTTATATGACAGAAACAGGTGCTTCGTTTCCGGCGAATGCAAATATAAAAAAAGCACAACATGCGGACGCACGGGCAATTGTGACTGGTACAGTGAATCAGCTTGCAAATGATGTTGATCGAATTTGGTGGTTTTCGATGGTGAGTCAGATTGAAAACGGAAGAGAGTTCGGGATGTTTTCGCCGTATCATATGCCGTACCCAAAATACGTTGCGGCGGCAGTTTTAGTCAAAACCTTAAAGAAAGCGGAATGTATCGGAACGCTGAATCATCTGCCACATGGGGCGTGCGGTGCGGTGTTCAATACCGGAACGAGCAATACTGCTGTTCTGTGGTCAGAGAAGACACAAAATGTTTCGCTACACTGTGACAATGCTGTTGTGCTGACAGATATTATGGGACACACAACCAAGCTTGACAGTGTGAATGGCACGGTTTCTTTCTCGGTCGGCAAGGACCCAGTTTATGTGGATTTGCAGGGGGCAATGTGTTATTGTAATTATAAGGCTTTAGACTATGCTGAAAATGACGAAAGCTCTCAGACACTTGATAAAACGCAGAGAGTTGTCTTACTACAAAGATATGGCGTGGGTAATGAAAAGGATACTTGGGCTAAGGCTACAAAGGCGGGGTATCAATTTGAAAATGGTTTGCCTCAGGCGGTATATCTAGATATTTATAATTTTAATCATGAAACAATCAGCGGTACCCTCAAGACAAAGGTCACGGGCGGTTTCACTGTATCAGGACTTCCGCAAAGCTTTACAGTTGCACCGATGTCAAAGGTGACTTTGCCAATGACGGTTTCGGTAGACGGAGCGGTACAGGGCGATATGAATTCCGTCACTGTTTTGGCATCATGCGGAGTTGGTGGTGAAACAAAATCTGTTGCACGGGTGATTAAAGCATCATCAGACGGAAGTTATAAGTCACTGCTTCAACAGAAGATAAAACTGAACGGGATTTCAGAAAACGCAGTTTTAAAAAGTTCATCGGCAACGTGTATGGCACAGCTTTCGACTGGCGTAGAGCCTGGCTCGACAAAGGTTTATCTCATGGGCAGGGAAGTGCCATATGAGCTGGAAGGTAGGACGGTGAAAATCCAACTGGACGGATTAGAAAATGGCTGTTATAAGCTTTTGGTCACGGCCCACACAGACGATGGTTATGCAGTGAGAGCATCTGTCCAATTCTATATAGAGGAGTGATGATATGAAAACCATAAAAGTAATTTCTGTTTTGATTTTTCTTGCAATCATCATTTCGAACAATCCGCTAAGTGTAGATGCCGTCGACAATGCAATACACATAAAAGCAGGGGAATATTCCACGATTGATGGCCTTGTATATGATGGTAATCAAATTGCATCGACAACTCTCGGTAGTGTCAGCTATGCCTTTTCTGTGCCTAAATCAGGTTATTACGAACTAAACACAAATATGGGCTTTCGCACAATTCTAGATGAGTATGGCGTAGAAAACAGAGCAGGGGCGAATGTAGACTTTAAGATTGACACTCATAACGCAATTCGGCTTGGCACACACAATATGAAGGGCAGTGGTAGCATGACTGAAGCGGACATGGTTGGCTGGCGGTGTTATCCATATCAATACAACCGTGCGGTTTATCTAGAATCTGGTCCACATACTTTCACATTTACCACATTAGCGGGATATGCGGATTGGTCGACCATATTTTTTCTATATGATTTCGACTTGCGTCCGCTTAACGGCTTTGTGTGTGCGGCGGAAAGTAACGCCTTGTCTATTGGGAGACAGACGACCATGAAGGTGGGCTATCAAGCGGTAGACGGTAGGGTTGTGAGTAACGCAAAGGTGACTTACGCCAGCAGTGACGAGAATGTGGCAACGGTCGGTCGAAAAGGTGAAATATTCGCCGTCGGCTATGGATTCGCATTTATTTACACACGAGTTCATAAAGATGATGGAACAACTGTGCAGTATGCAGAGCCTCTTTATGTCTTACAGCCTAATGAAGAAATGGCTGTGGATAATGTGGTATTTGACAAGGGAAGTGGAACTATCACACTGGATATGTTTTTTGCGAATGAAACGGTCAAAGGTACGGTCTTTGCGGCGGTTTATGATGACTTAGGCGTTTTGCTTTCTGTAGACAGCGTGCCGTTTGCATCAGGTAGCACAAAACGTAGCACAGTTGTTCTAAAACCAGATGCGGACATTTCATCAAATCATGTTCGGTTTTATTTTTGGGACTCCGTGGAAAAGATGAAGCCACTGTCGGTTCAACTGAATACAAATGGGAATACAAAAGAGGTTGGGTTTTCTATTGATTCTATGTATTATGTGTCAGATACTGTGTTTTACCGCTAGCGCAGAGGGCGGGTGTGAAGTGATTACCAACGCAGCAAACGCTATCAGTTACAGTGGCTTTACGCCTGGGGAGAACGGGATTGAGGTGCTGTCGCCCGGATCGGTCACGTACGAATTTACCGTGCCAAAGGATGGCTACTATAAACTGTCGATGGAGATGGGTTTTTACCTAAATATTAATGAATTAGGCGCAAACGGTGCGGCAGTTGCAATTCAGTTGGACAACAGCAAGATGATTGCACTGTCAAAAAACAATCTGATTGACAAAGGCAAAGCACCTGGCTGGCACAAAACGAATTATGAATATTTGTACAGCATTCTCTTGACAAGTGGTACACATCAAATTAGCTTTACTTCATCTGTGTATGAGAAGCAAACACCTGAATTTCAACTTGCAAAATTCATCATTTCGCCGACCAATGATACGCAGACTGACCCAGATTTAGACGGTGGGACGATTCATATTCCGGCTGTTGGCGACAATGTGGAATTTTGCGATCTAAAAACGGATAACGGGAGTATTAGCGCCAATCGGCTTGGAAACGTAAAATATCGTTTTACGGTGCATGAGACTGGATATTATAATTTGAATATGGATATTGGTTGGGCGGTGACAAACCCGTCCTCAGGTGCAGAGGTGGCACTTAAAGTCGATGACCGCAACCCTGTAGTTTTAACAGAGCAAAATATGAACTTTTTAGGAGATACGCCGAATGCAGACCAAAAGCAGTATGCGTATCGCAAGCAAATCTATTTTGAAACCGGAATACATACAATTTTGTTTACCAGCTCACGTGGGGAGATGCCATGGTGTTCGTTTTTCTTTTTTGGCGGGCTTGAGTTAAATAAAAATGATAACGACAATACCGCACTCGCAGAGGATTTATATGAGGCCGAGGATGCGGAGCCTGTGGACAAATACACGGCGGACATCAGCCTAGCTGCCATCGATGCATATCAGGTGGAAAATTTTGATAAAGAAAATGATGACCATTATGCTGCCTCCCTACAGGGGGCATCGCTATCCTATGAGCTGAATGTTTTGAGCGAACAGGCGGCGTATTATTGGCTTTATTTAAACACAGATTTAACCGGTTCGGCTGAGATCACAATTGACGGAAAGCCACTTGTGCTGTTTGACGGCTACATGAAGGAATACAGCTTGATCAAAGGGCAACCGTGCAGTCAGCATAAAGTTTATAAATATTACCGTCCAGTACAGCTGACAGCGGGCAAGCATGTCTTAAAGGTCACCAATTTAGGCGGCTCGATTTGGTTTGGTGGACTTGAATTTGTGAACGCCGGAAAACCGACCAGTGAATACGGTGCAGCGTTGACACGTAAGGGCGTAAAGAAGGGACGGCAGGTGCTGATGACCGTCGGAAGTCGCACAGATAAAGGTGTCTATGTTATGGATGAAAGCTTTAAGGTGCAGTACACCTCCTCAGATAAGACTGTCGCAAGCGTGGACAAGAATGGCAGAGTCGAGGCTATCTCTCCAGGAACCGCCGTGATAAAAGCGGTGCTTAAATCAAAGGATGGCAGTGTTGTCGAGTACAGTGATAAATTACATGTTTTGCCGTATTTCAAAGGCAGAATATCTGTTAAAGATGCCAGTTATGATGCACAGCAGGGGAGTCTTAAAGCGAAAGTCGGTGCGTTTTACAATCAAAAGCAAACGGAAGCACTGGTAATCGCAGCGGTATATGGTTATGACAAAGCGAATGGCATGATTGGAAATTTGAAATTTTTGCAGAGTGAAACAGTAAGCGGTATGCTGGCTGATACGGAATGTGAAATTGACTTTCCGGTCGGAAGCATTGACGAAAATACGCTTGTCAAACTATTTGTTGTAGACAGCAGTACGCCACTGGGATTGTGGAGCTATACGTTTTGTAGGGAGGGAAGCATATGAAAAAGTACAGGTTTTTGTTTATAACTTTTGTAGTTATCTCTCTGTTCGCAATCGCACCCTGTGTTTTCGCTGAAAATATCAAGGTCGACTGTGGTAAATTTGACAGCGTGTCCGGTTACAATTTTGCTAAAGGACAGCCAACCATTTCTGTATGGGAGTTTTTGCCTCAGAAAACTGAAATCAAGGTACAGTATAAGGTAAAGGTAGCGGAAGCAGGAACGTATGCAATTGTTTTTCAGGGCAGCGATCCAAATGTGACCTATTGCAGTCCGTACAAAATCCAGGTCAATGGCGAAAACGAAACGCAGGCGGCAGGCAAACCACTTATCAATAGAGTGGACGCTATTGTGGCGACTTATGATATGGGATATTTCCCGCTACACCAGGGCGAAAACACAATTACATTTCTCTGTGATACGCCATGTGTAGACAACGGTAGATTTTCATGGTGGCTGAATTATTTTGAACTGAAATATGTCTCTGATTGGAAAATTTATGAGACTACAGGTAGCGAGGCGTGTAACGTTTGGACAAAGCAACAGCCAGTCTGCTTTGATTTGAAATTTACAAGGCAGGAAAACGAACCCAAAAACTGTTATTTCATTATAAAGGATTTCTGGGGGAAAGAGGTGCTAAACGAGAATTTTACGACTCCCGCATATCAAAGCAGTTTTCCACTGTTTTTGGGGCGGTTCGAATCTGGCTGGTATACGCTTGAGGTCGGCGCATGGTCCGATAATATACGTACTCCTATGATTCATACAAAATTCTCGGTCGTGCCTGAACCGAACAAAAAGAAAGGAGAATCACCAGTGATGTTTGACGTATTTAATACGCTTAAAAATCACTCCCCCGAAAAGCTAGATGGGATTATTCGTGCTGCAAAGCTCGCTGGGACGGATATGATTCGAGAACGTTTGATTTTTGAAGTAGTCGGAGCGGAAAAGGGAAAATTTAATTATACGACAACAGATTTGCCAATGAAGGCAGCGGCAAAGCAAGACCTTGACGTGCTATCGATAATGCAGGGAATGCCGTCGTGGACTTCGTCCAACGGCACCAGTACAGCGGATGACTTGTTTGACCTTTATCATTCCACGAAGAATATTTCTGCACACTACCGAGGTTCTGTAAAGGCGTGGGAGTACCAAAACGAGGTGGATACCAACTCCAAACACGGAACGGCTGACGTTTATGCGGCACAGTTCAAGGCGGCAGCGTTGGGATTTACCGATGGCAACCCGAATGCGTTGGTGAGTGCTTCATCGATGGCATTGTATCCTACTGAGACAAAGCAGTATTATGATATTTTAATGCAGAACGACATTATGCGTTACAGTAGCTTTTTTAACTTTCACCGATACGGATCGTTAAATGTAAACGCACAGATGAATAATATGCCCGATGATAAAGTCGATGCTATGGTGAACCTAGCAAATGCGTATGACCGACAAAACAAGCCCGTGTGGTCTACAGAGTCAGCAACGCCAGCGAAGGAGGGGGCAGAAAGGCTAAAAGCCGACAGCCAGCTTCAAGCAGAGACACGCTCAAATATTATTCAGGCAATCGAGCAGATGTCAAGGGGGGAAGACAGGTATACGCACTTCTCTTTTCCTGCACAAATTGAGGCGGAGACGGTGTTTGGGATGTTTGACACGAACTATCATCCGTACCCACTATATACCGCCATGGCGGTGTTGAACAAGACACTCGGTAAAGGACAGATGATTGGCAAAATGGGAAATTTGCCCGAGAAAGCACACGGCTTTTTATTTGATACCGGGAAAAACGAAACTTCGGTCTTGTGGGCAGACGGTGCAGAGGTTGTAAAGTTAAAGACACAGTTGCCTGTTTCTGTTACGGATATTATGGGCAAAAGTCGTGTCATTTTACCGACGAATGGTGTTGTGGAGGTTACTGCATCTTATGATGTGATATATGTGACGTACCAAAACGGTGCAGATAAGGCGGACTTTTTCCCGCTTCATTACGTTCGTAAAACTGCGGAGCCTGTAACATTTGACACGGCGCAACGTGTGGTGATTCAGCCAAAAATGCAACCGTATACGGCTGATACGATGACAGCAGGCTATAATTCGGGCTATTTGGCAGTACCAAACCAAAGCTATGAGGTATTGCTTGAAATCTATAATTTTAACAGCGAACCCATAAAAGGCGTACTTAGGGCAGAGGCGGAAAGTGGTTATTCTGCAGAGCTGGAAAAACAGGAGATAAAAATAGATGCAATGTCCAAGCAGGTGGTTAAAGCAACGGTGCATGTGTCAGCGGACGTCACGCAGGACGAGACTAAAACGATGACCTTCTTTGGCGATTTCGATGGTGGTACGGTTCTCTCGGCACTTGGGTTTGTCTGCAGGTCTGGTAAGATTGTGCCGCCTGATGATATTTTGGGTGGCTCGCTAAAAAAAGAGAGTTACAGAAAAAATCAGGGTACGGGCGATTTGATTATTACGCAGGCGGAGAAAGGTGTACAGTTCGGTCTGAAGGGAATGAAGGATTGGTGGTTCCCATATTTTAAAATACAGGGAGACGACGCACAAAGGTTCTCGGATTATGATGGCGTTTTAGTGACAACATATTCCGACAAAGCATATAATCATGGAACGCTCTATTTGTTCGCATATTATGATGATCCAGAAGCAATCAAGTTTTGCAGTATTATTCAGGGGAGAATCGAAAAGGGATATACACAATTTAAGGTGCCGTGGGACAGTTTTGTGCATTTTGCGGGTCCTGTGCCAGTCATGAACCCAAAGGACATTAAGTATTTGAGCTTTGGCATGAGTGGCGAAACAGATGAGAATATGACTTTCACAATGGATGGGTATGGACTTTATCATGAAACGGTAATCGATGGTGCAGAAATCCGTGTTTCAGGAATTGAGAACGGAAAAGTTTACTCTAAGGGTACGCCTCAATTGACCGCAAAGTTGCCGAAAAATCCTGATATTGTACCAGAGGAAACGAGAGTTTTACTGATGGATAGGGAGGTTACATATAAAATCATAGGAGAATCTGAAATTCATGTGGATTTGAGCGGTTTGGATAAGGGTGCGTATAAAATGCTTATTGTATCGTATACCAAAGGCGGGCTGGCAATCCGAAAGCAATTAGAATTCTATATAGAAGAATAAGGAGAACAAAAATGAAATATATTCGAATTATTTGTGTGGTTCTGTGCGTGCTACTCTGTTTGCCGGGGAAATTCGCATTCGCTGACGGGATTGCAATGACAATTCATTGTGAACTAGAAAAAGGCACGGTCAGGATTGCTGTTGAAAAAGCGACTCCGTCCGAATTCGTTACGCTTGAGGTCACAGATACCAGCGGACGAGTGAGTTATTTTGATGTTAAAAAAAGTGATGTAGATGGCAAAGTTGTATTTGAATATCTAAACAGCCAACCAGGTGGAACGTATCACGCATCGGTTGTCTGCTTAGAGCAATCAGGAGTCACAGACTTTTCTTTTCTCAGCCTCAGTGAATTAGAGCAAATTTTCACCACTATAAATCAGGGGGTTGTAGAGAAGAATGCAGTGGCTGTTGAAAAGGTGATATCTGATAACTTTGATGGATTGTTGCTGGACCGTACGTCCTATAGTCGTGTAAAGGAGTCTAGTAGTGTATTTCGGCAATGGGTCGCAAAAAGCGGAGAAGTCAACACGTTGAAGCAACTGCAAAACCGTTTTTACGAAGCGGTAATTGAAACATTAATTTTGGAGCAGCCAAAAGCTACAACGATAGAGTCTCTTTTGGAAGACCCTTTTTGCGTAGCGGTTTTCGATTTTGAAACAGTTATGCCTAAAAACCAAAAAGGTGAGTTGGTTTTTTATGCGATGAAAGGCGAAGTGAAAAAAAGCGTTGTCGAAAAAGCGATTGCGGTCACACCGTTAACGGTTCAAAATCTTAGCACCCACATTGTCTTGTACTCTCTGACGGAGGGGCTGGCAAAATCGAAGCAGTGGAAGGATGTTGAACCGCTGATGTTTGCGTATGCAAAACATGGAAATTTGAATTTGGATACATCAGCATATCAACAACTGAAGGACCCGTCGGCAGTCGCAAAGGCAATGATGGGGAAATCGTATTCAACATATTTTGATGTTGAGACCCTGTTTTCATCCTCTGTAAAAAATCAGCAGAAAAAAGAGGGGAAGAATGAAACCTCGGATGGGTCAGACTCTACCCCAGGGAGTGGAAGTGTCGCAAGTGTGAAAGACCCGCCACCTATAGTGCAGGAGCAGCCGAGCGTAAACCAAAGTGAACGCATTTTTACAGACATGTATGATGTGCAGTGGGCGGAGGCGGCTGTAAACCACCTGTATAAGCAGGGTATTGTAAATGGTGTTTCAAAAGACCTGTTTGAGCCGAACCGTGCGATTTCACGCTATGAAACCGCAAAGCTTTTGGCATCGGTCGTAAAAGAGCATGCGGTGGCACACGATACCCTATTTACAGATGTTACGCAGGGACATTGGTGCTATACATACGTACAGCAGGCGTATGCAGATGGATTAATTATGGGAAACGGTGACGGAACCTTTGGTGGAGACGGTTTTACAACAAGGGAAGAAATGGCGGTTATGATTCACCGTGCGATGAAATCAATGACGCCACCTGTAAGTGAGGCGGTTGACGCAAAATTGACCGACGAAGACCAATTTTCGCCGTGGGCGTATTCGGCAGTTACAGAACTGCAGAAATATGGAATTGTGTCCGGGGATGAAAACAGTTGCTTTCACCCACAGGGGAAAATCACTCGTGCGGAAGCGGCACAGATGTTATATAATTTGCTCAAGGCAACAGATAATTTGGAGTTAAAGGCGGAGCCACCGAAAATACAGGAACGTAACATAGGAGCAGAGACTTCTGTTCATACAGAGGAAATATCTGATCCAAATGTTGATAAGATTGTGGGCCTTGGACTGATGAAGAAAAAAGATGGCACAAAGTTTTACCCCAATGATATCGTCACCAGAGGAGAATTTGCGGACATTTTGGCTGATTTACTCAATTATAAGAACAAAGTGAAACTAACGCCCACAAAACAGATTTATGAAGATGTGCCACTGTGGAGTGCATATGCAGCCTCAATAGAATATTTGGCTTCACAGGGAATATTTATGGGAGACGATGAAGGCACTTTTCATTCCGAAAACCCAGTGAATCGGAGGACTGTTTGTGAAACCTTGACAAAGATTCTTGGCTATGTGTATGATGGAAAGGTGGATGCATACACCAAGGGAATTCAGCTGGGGCTGATTGATGGACTTCCCCAGGAGGGAGACACGCTGAACCGTGGACAAATGGCGTGCGTTCTAAGCCATCTGCTAGATACAAAAATGCTCTTGGTGGAGAGCTATTCGGACAGCGGGTCGACTTCTGTTATTGGCGGAAGTTTTGCCAGGGAACGGCTTGGACTGGAAGTTGGCAGTGGTGTAGTGACAACCACACCTCGTCGCTCCATACGTGAGGATAAGGGTGTGGGCAATGGCAAAATCAAAATTGACCAGGTTGAATATGCGTATACAGGCGTTGCCACAGAGGAACTGCTTGGGTATGCGGTGGAATTTTATTATCAGCCGGAAAAGGAAAATGTACCTTGTCCAATCGCATATATCGGTAAAGAAAAAGTGAACAAGGCTATGTCACTTTTTGTCTATGACATTGTGACGTATGAGTCCTTGCAGTATCAATATTATGTGGAGGGCAAGCCTAAAAAAGCAAACATCAAGACGGGTGCGGATATACTGTATAACGGCAGATTGGTGGAGCAGGATGTGAATTATGTTCCAGAATACGGAATGGTGGAATTAATCGACAACGACAGCGACGGAACCTTTGATGTGGTGATGATAATGGACTATAAAATCCTTTTTGTTGATAACATTAATGACAAATCGATTTATACACACAAGGCAGACGATAGGGATAAGCTTATCAATTTTGAGGTGAGCGATGCGGAAAATTTGATGCTTTTCCGTCCAGATGGAGCCATGGGGGAACTAAGCGATATTCGGGCTGGAAGTATTATTCTGGCTGCGGAGAGTGTAAGTAAGGATATGCTTCAAATCGAGCTGGCGGAGCAGAAGGTGACTGGCATGGTCGGTCGTATTAATCAGAGTGAAAAGCCACTGACAATCCAGCTGAATGAATCTGAATACAAGGTTGTGGGAAATATTTTATCCAAGCCCGCCGTTATGCTCGGAAAGACCGTTACGGCATATCTCGATATGTATGGTAATGTTGTTTATCTCGAGACTGGCATACAGCAGGAGGCTCAATGGAACTATGGCTATGTGGTCAAATCAAGTTTGAATAATGATGGATATTCGCTTAAAATTTTTGATCAAAGTGGAGACATGGTAATACGTGAAAGTCAGGATTCGATTATGATAGACGGAGTAAAAACTAAATATAAAAATATGCCACCTATCGAAAAACAATTAATTAGATATCGCACAGATGGCGAAACGCTCAAGGGTATAGATACTTTCTGTGACAGACCCACAGGCGACCTGCAGGCTGACCCGACCGAAATTTCGGACAGCTTTTACAGAAGGGGGCAAGGACGGTACTTTTACAAAAAGAATCTGCGAATCTTTCGAACGATTAGTTCAGGCACGGTTAAGGGAGAAATTTTACATTCCATCGCACCGGTTGTATTCAACATTCCCGAAGACGCACTTGATGAAAAGGATTATTCTGTCGGAACAATTGAACAATTTGGCGGTGATAAATACTATACCTTAGAGGGGTACAACTGCGATGCCGAAAGTCCTTTGTGTGACGTTATCGTTATACAAGATTCAAGAACGGGCGATTATGAGGGTGCAAATATGATGCTGGTCAAGCAGGCTGGAAGTTTGCTAAAGGCAGACGGCACGGTGGGTGCTAGCCTTACCTGCATCTATAACGGCGGTGAGTATACCTTTGCCGTCAAGGAGGACTCATCTCTCCTAATCGATGAAACCTATAAAATTACGGCAGGAGATGTTATCGTCGCCACCAAAGACGGCAATGATGAGCTGATAGATATTAAACTGGTTTATACAGAATCTTCAGATTATGGGGAAATAAATGAAAGTAAAACATACTTAGGTCCATCAGGAGACATAGGATTTAATTCTCCGAATAGAATTGATTACTGTTATTTGACCAAGCGTTTGCCGGACGGCTATTTTATCTTACAAAACACAGATAATAAAAACCTGCCACTGATTTATGCGAATAACGGATGCAGTGTAGGTGTTTATGACAGGGATGAAAGACGTGGAGATAATAAAATCCGACCGGGAAACTTTGAGGATATTTATGGAATGCACGTAGATGGCAACGAACGCCTTCTTGTGCAAACGTCAAATTCTGCACTGAAATCGATTGTTATATTAAGGTAACTATGTCTGAGGCTCGGCACAATGATGTGCCGAGCCTCAGACGAAATTTGGGAATTTTAAAGGATTTGTCAAAATACCAAATATATATACAAAAAGTGTGAATATTTACACTATATTTTTAAAAAATATGTGATTTGTGTTGACTAAATTGTTTTTATCTTGTATAATATATAATTGTAAAGGAGGGTGAGCTATGAAACGATTGGTTATGGAAGATTTGCATAAATGGAAAAAATCTAAACGAAGAAAACCACTTATAATAAAAGGTGCAAGGCAAGTCGGTAAAACATGGATTTTAAAAGAATTTGGCAAAGAATTTACCGATGGATATGCATATTTTAACTTTGACAAAGAAGAGGAATACAAGCAATTTTTCGAAACGACAAAAGATGTAAAAAGAATCCTTAAAAACATATCAATGGCAAGTGGTCAGCGAATTACAAAAGACACGCTTATCATTTTTGATGAAATTCAGGCATGTCCTGAAGCACTTAATAGCCTTAAATACTTTTGCGAAGATGCTGCGGAATACTATGTGGCAAGTGCAGGTTCTCTACTTGGAATAAAACTTTCAAAAGGATTTCCTGTTGGTAAGGTTGATTTTATTGAAATGGGACCTATGACTTTTATGGAGTTTTTGCTTGCTGACGGTGAGGAAAAATATGCAGATTATCTTTCTGAAATTAATACAATAGAAAACATTCCCGATGCATTTTTTAATCCTTTAGTTGAAAAGCTTAAAATGTATTTTGTTATAGGAGGTATGCCTGAAGCCGTGCTTGTATGGACAGAAGATGGAGATCCAAAAGCGGTCGATGATGTTTTATCAAATATTATTGCTTCCTATGAAGCAGACTTTGCAAAACATGCTCCGGTAGGCGATGTTCAAAAAATCCAATTAATATGGGACTCGCTTCCTTCGCAACTTTCAAAAGAGAATAAAAAATTCCTATACAGTGTTGTTAAAGGGGGGGCAAGAGCCAGAGAATATGAAGATGCATTAAATTGGCTGTGCCAAGCCGATTTAATAAGAAAAGTTTATCGAATATCAAAGCCGGGACTTCCTATGTCTGCTTATGATGACCTTGCTTCCTTCAAAATATATATGGGTGATGTCGGACTTTTACGAAAGCACTCACATTTGGCGACTTCTGCTTTTGTTGAAAACAATAGGCTTTTTACCGAATTCAAAGGAGCATTGACAGAAAATTTTGTGTTTCAAAGTTTATACAGAAAATTCGAAGTAACCCCGAGGTATTGGACAAAAACACCGTACGAAGTTGACTTTGTTATCCAAAAGGAAAATGATATAATTCCGCTTGAAGCAAAAGCGGGTGTCAATGTAAAAGCAAAAAGCATAAAATTCTATCAATCTGAATATGCAAATGATACGCCGATTATTGTTAGATTATCACTTAAAAATCTGTCACTTGATGGCAATATCTTAAATATTCCTCTATTCTTGATTGATAAAATTGATAAAATTATTGATATTGCAATGCATTAAAAAATAGATTAACCAAAGATAGTTAATCTCAGACTGAGACAAAGTCCGCATCAAATGCGGGCTTTGTCTTTTTTTATGTCTAAATTTCTTGAAAATCTAAAAGTAATTGAGAAACATACGATAATGTACAAAAAATAATTTAAAATATGCCGTTAATAATTACAAGTCCCACAAGGCTCAAAAACATTCCGATTATTCCTTGTTTTGTCATTTTTTCTTTGAACAAAATTGCTGACATAATAGTTGAAAAAACAAGTCCTAAACCATTAAACATTGGAAACAACAATATAGAAGAGATAGTTGCAGAACAATTTGTAATCAATTGATTTATTAAAAATATGGATATTGCCAACCCTAATATATAGTGCCAAGTCTTTTTTATTGGCAATGGCTTAGACAAATTACCACCCATAGGTTTAAATGCAAGTAATAATAAAATTGCTGTTATTCCAAATGATAAAAAGGTGAAAGTATAAACACTTCCATTTGGAACATAAGAAGTAAACATCTTTTGAGAAAGCATTACAAATCCATTTGAAATTAACGCAAGTATAGATAAAACAATCAATTTAGGAGACGTCTTTCCTTTTAATTTTGTATTGTAGCCAACTAACATAAGCATAGCTATAATTAATATAATTACTCCCACAAACTGTAAGAAGGTAAACTTTTCATCAAACAGAAACCAACCTGCTATACAAGGAATAATTAATCCTGCTGTCCCAAAAACATTTATAAGGACTATTGCCCCCTCTTTTAATGCCATAACTGTACATATTAGGCATACCCCTAAAGATACAGCAGAAAGTATTGATATTAGCAATGTTGGAAGGTCAATTATAATTTTGGTACCTGTAATCATTAGTCCCAAAAGTGCTAAAATTCCGCAAAGAAATCCTCTTAACACGTTAACAATAATTGCATCTGAAATTCCACCTATTGAATCACTGCATTTTTTACTGCAAAAATTTTGAAAAACATTCATAGCAATTGCTATGCTGATAAATATATAAGTCAATTTATACCTCCATTATTAGGTTTTATATTTACAATTGCCATTTTCTCTGTATTAATAATAACATAGTTTAATGCATTTTTCATCTGTGTAAAGCTGTTATTTCTTTAGGAGTTGTGTTGAATTAAAAAACAGATTAACCAAGGATAGTTAATCTCAGTCTGAGACAAAGTCCGCATTTGATAGTGTGAATTCTGCATTATTATCGTTAAATTGTTTTTTCTTAGCATATTTTGTTTTTTACATTTTTATTAACTATGTGTAAAAATATGTAAAAAAATAAAATAAACTATCGCATTTTATTGACATCGGTCTTTACCTATGATATAATGATGCAGAAATTTATGTGAGATAAGGTGTTTTTAACCACATACATTGATATTATGTAGTTATAGATATTGGTGTAAAAGGAGGTTAGTGTGAAAAAGTATATAGATAGATTAGTACTGATTTTGCCATTAACTTTAATTGTTATCGTATTTATTTGTGTAATAGTTTATAAAAATTTTAATTATCAAACCGTAAAAAAACAAGTTTATGCAATTTTGCATGATTCAGCCAATGAACAGAGTACTACTTTAAAGGTTACGTTGGAAGGTCAATATTCGATTCTTGAAACATTTGCAAATAGTCTTGCTTCACAAGAGGATTATGATATTGATGATGTTATTAGAAGAATGGGAGCTATTCAAGATGCCTCCTCATTTATATATGTTGGGGTTGCAAACGTAAATGGCAATCTTTACAGTAGCGACGGAAGAATGATAAATGTACGGGATAGAGATTATTTTCAACAAGCATTGATAGGGCAACGTGCTATTGAAAAACTACCCATTGAAAGATTAGATTTAAAACCAAGATTCGTAATAGCTGTACCTATCCAAAAAGATGATAAAATATTAGGTGCTGTTATTGGAAGCTATGAGGAAAAAGAAGTTAATAAGCTTTTAGTACCAGAAGTCTTTAATAAAACAGGATACTCTTTTTTGTGCAAACAAAATGGTGATATTATTATAGGAGCGAATAATCCGGTATCATTGTTAAATGGACAAAATGTTTTAGATTTTTTAAAAATGTCTAAATTGGAGGATATTTCCTACGAAGATTTTGAAAAACATTTAAAAAATAACGATAATGGTATTATTAATTATGAGTATAAAGGTCAAATAAGATACGCTGTTTATCAGCCAATCGGACTAAATGACTGGTACATATTTAATGTTATCCCTATGGAGGTTGTTAAAAATCTCACTAAAGAAAACACAATTAATTTTTTGATCATGATGACTGTTGTTTTAGGCTGTTCTATTGGTATTTTTATTTTTATTCTTTATAGAGAGAAGATTACAGCGGAAAAATTTGAGACACAAAGAGTTGATATTATGCTTAGTCAGATAAAACCACATTTTTTATACAATACACTAAGCACCATAAGAACGCAAATAAATTCATGCCCTGAAGTGGCATCGAACTTGATTTATGATTTTTCAAAGTATTTAAGAAATAACATTGATGTCTTGTCAAATGATGAATTAATATCTTTTTCAAAAGAGCTTGAAACCATAAAAATATATTGCGAAATGGAAAAAATTCGATTTGGAAATAGAGTTAATGTTATTTTTGATATAAGTGAGGCAGATTTTTTAGTTCCTCCTTTGTCTATTCAACCTTTTATTGAAAATGCAATTAAACATGGAGTGTCACAAAAGCTGGAAGGTGGTACGGTTTGGATAGGTTCATCAGAACATGAAAATAAATACATAATAGTAATTAAAGACGATGGCGTCGGATTTGATATAAATGTTAATAAAAAGAAAAAATCAGTAGGAATGACTAACTCTTTATATAGAATTTCCAAAATGACCAAAGGAAAAATAAATATTAATAGCACAATCGGTATTG
>JAVXFE010000012.1:0-16639 GCA_036658075.1 Oscillospiraceae bacterium | reverse complement strand
GATAGTCAACATAGAATACAAACTTTTGTGGGTGTATGATTGGATATTGCTAAAGTGATGTTAGATATTGCTATTATTTTAAAAAGCATTGACATTTTGTAAAAAAGTGATAAAATATAAAGACAAATATACTGAAAAGGAGATTTTTCCGATGAACGAATTAGAGATTAAACAGCAGATGTGTGAAATAGGTAAACGTGTATACGACAGAGGTATGGTTGCCGCTAACGATGGTAACTTTTCAGTTAAAATATCTGATACAGAATGGCTTTGCACACCTACAGGTGTGAGTAAAGGTTTCATGACACCTGAATATATATGCAAAGTTGATGCAGACGGAAATGTTCTTGAATCCACTGGAAACTTTAAGCCGTCATCTGAAATCAAAATGCACATGCGTGTCTACAAAGAACGCCCAGACGTTAAATCAGTTGTCCATGCACACCCTATATATGCGACAAGCTACGCAATCGCTGGAAAAGGCTTGATGGAACCTATCATGCCGGAGGCTGTTATTTCTTTGGGTTTTGTGCCTCTTGCTAAATATGGAACACCGTCAACGACTGAAATCCCTGATGCAATCGCTGAATATTTAGACGATTATGATGCGGTACTGCTTGAAAACCACGGTGCGCTTACTTTCTCTGATTCGTTAATTAATGCATACCATAAGATGGAATCTTTAGAATTCTACGCACAGCTTTTATTCTTATCATCACAAATCGGTAACGGTGCACAAGAGTTTACGCCATCACAAATGCAGAGACTATATGGAATCCGTAAGGACTTTAATATGAAAGGAAACCATCCTGCTAATCATTGCCCACAAATCAATGGTGACGGTAGTGCATGCTCTACATGTACAGTTAAAAGCTGTTGTATAGCAGGCAAAACGGTTTAATATTACGGTTTAATATTACATAGATACTACAAGAAATCCACCACAGCTTAGGCTATGGTGGATTTTCGCTTAAATATCTTAAAATATTTATATGACCATTCCGCCGTTTGGGCTTAAAACCTGCCCTGTTATAAAGTCTGCCTTTTCGGACGCCAAAAAGAAAATGGCCTCGGCGACATCACGGGGCTTTCCAAGGCGCATAAGAGGCGTATCGTCTATTAAGGCTTTGATGTCGGATTCACTAAAGTCGGACATCATGTCGGTGTCTATAACGCCCGGGGCGACGCAGTTAACTTGAATATTTGATGGACCAAGCTCTTTTGCGAGAGCGTGTGTCATTCCAATTATTGCCGCTTTCGTGGTGCTATATGCAACCTCACACGCACTTCCGGTTATTCCCCAAATCGATGAAACATTTACGATTTTTCCACGTTTTTGGCGAACCATGTAAGGGATAGCCGCCCGTGAACAAAAAAACGTGCCGTCTAGGTTTATTGCCATCATCTCACGCCATTCGGCATCAGATATATCAGTAAAGAGGTTAAACCTAGATATGGCGGCGTTATTAATAAGCACATCCACACCGCCAAAATTTTCATTTATAAAGGCGAACATTTCTAAAACCTCGTTGGCGTTTGAAATATCTGCTTTTATTGGAATAGCTCCGATTTCGGCGGAAAGCTTTTCGGCGGAAAGGCGTGAGGTTTTATAGTTAATAATGATGCGATAGCCGTTTTCGGCAAAAATTCGTGCGGTTTCTTTTCCGATTCCACGAGCCGCCCCAGTGATTAATACAGTATCCATACACTCACCCTTAAATTTATATTTTGTTTGATTAGTCATTAGATTTCCTTTTATCTGTTAAAATTAAGTATAGCATAAACTTTTTCAAAGTGCAATAGAAAACACAGATTGCTATTTTCGAGAATGTTTTTAGGTCGTTCTTTTTTTATGACATAAGAAATGTTCGGGACGATTTGGGCATCGTCCCCCAAAAATTATGCGGGTTTTGTAGATAGTTTGTAGGGGTGGTCATCGCCCAACCCAGACGGGAATTTTAAAACAAACGCAATGACAGTATAAAAGCGTGGATGGGTTTTTATAAAAAATAAAAAATGACAACACAGAATCTTGACAAATTTAGTCGAAAGTGGTAAACTTTAAGAAGTAATTGTTTTTAAAAAATAAAATAAAATTATAATCATATCGGAGGTTAAGTTTATGAAAAAGATTAAAGGAAGTTTATTGGTATTAGCTACCGTATGTGCCGTTTCACTTGTTGGATGCGGAGAAAAGGCGGCAGAGCCGACCACGTCACCATCTGCCAGCCCTGCCCAAACTGCCGTAAAATCAGAAAATGTGAACATGAAAACAGGTATGGTGGTTGAAAGCACCGCTAGCCATATTTACATAGAAGCCCCAGACGGCTCTACATACCATTTTCGTATTGATGATAAAACCGACCTTGATAGCAAAGGCGACAATTTAGGTGACACCGTTGAAGTTTCATATGACGGTGAATATAAAGACGAAATGGTGGCTAAAAAGCTTGTAACCACAAAGGTTTCTGAAACTGCCGCTACGCCTAAACCGACCGCCGAAAAGGCAACCGAAAAACCGGCAACTGAAAAGCCTGCCACTACGGATAAAAAAGCGACTGCTACACCAGCGCCAAAGGCTACAGCTGATGCAAATCAACTTAAATATGTAAAAGGAATAGTTCAAAACGCATCGATGTACAACGTTTCTATTAAAAGACATGATGGAAAAGTTTATAATATCAAAAAAGATGACAATACCGAAGTTGATGGAAACCTTTTAGTAGGTGCCGAGGTTGAAGTTATTCATAAAGGTAACTTCAAAAATGGAATTTTGGCTACATCTATTGTTGTTTTGAGTGAACCGGAAACGAAGAAGCCTGTAGAGAAGAAGGGAGTAAAGAAAAGTGAGGGAACAACGGTTAGCGGAGTCATTGAAAATGCATCAATGAATAATATCGTAATCAAAGATGCAAATGGAAAAACTTACTCGTTTTCAAAAAGTGACGATATCGTCGTTGACGACAATGCGGAGTTTGTTGGAAAGTCTGTTGTGATTACATATACTGGAAAGCTAGAATCAAACCCAGTCGCTACAAAAATAGCACTTAAATAGTTAAAAAAACATCGCCACCGCAAATTTTGCGGTGGCGGTGTTTTTTAAAGTTCTCGTTTTTGGTCGGAGTGACAAGACTTGAACTTGCGGCCACTAGACCCCCAGTCTAGTACGCTACCAACTGCGCTACACCCCGATTTATTATGCCTTTAAGCTCCCTAATATTATACAATATTTCTCTATTTAAATCAAGTGTTTTTTATATATTTTTAAAATTAAATAATTAATTAAAATTTAATTAGGACACATTTCATCTCTTTTATAATGATTTTTAAGTGCATTATATAAAGTTTGAATATGTGTCCTAATTTTATGTATTATATTTTAGGTTTTATTTTTAATATTTACGCTTATTATTCGCCTTGAATCCATTTTTTTAACAGTGACCCAAATATCTTCAAACTCAAAGGTGTCACCGACTTCAGGCATTTTTTCAAGGCTATCCATAACCCAACCGCCCACAGTATTGTGTTCGATTTCAAAGTTTATGTCAAAAATTTCAAAAACATCATCTAGGCTGGCACTTCCAGAAAACTCATATTCAGTATCCGAGATTTTTTTAATCTCTTCTATTACTTCGTCATGTTCGTCCCAAATCTCGCCTACTAATTCTTCTAAAATATCCTCTAATGTAACAATTCCTAAAACTCCGCCGTATTCATCTGTAACAACGGCTATGTGTGATTTTGTTTTTTGTAAAATTCGAATAAGCTTGGATATTTTAATTGATGGTGATACAAAATTTACAGTTTTCACTATATCTGAAATATTCGAGTCTCCATTTACTACCTCTGAAAAGAAGTCTTTTTGGTTGACTACACCGATAATATTATCGATAGTCTCGCTATAAATGGGAAGGCGTGAATATCCGCTTTCCATGAAAGTTTCAGTGACTTCATCCGCAGTATATTCCTCATCAATTGCCGTAATGTCAACACGTGGCGTCAGAATATCTTCAGCATCTAAATCGTTAAATTCAATAGCACTTCGGATTAAATCGCATTCTTGTTCATCGATACCGCCGTCTGTTTGTGCCTCTTCAACCATAGTTAAAAGTTCTTTTTCGGTTATGGTTCGGTCGTCCGTAGTTTTAATAAATTTTGATAAGGCTTTTCGCCAAAGTCCGACTAAATAATTAAGCGGAGTAAAAAGCATTATAAGAACTTTCAAAATCGGTGCCGAAAACATTGCAAATTTCTCAGGGGATTCGTTTGCTAAGCTTTTCGGTGTGATTTCACCAAAAAGAAGAACAAATATTGTCATTACCACAGTAGAAATTGTAATACCAAACTCCGGAAAAAACTTTACAAAAACAACAGTTGCGATAGATGAGGCAACTATGTTTACAATGTTATTTCCAATTAAAATTGTAGATAACATTTTATCATAATCCCCGGAAATATCCAAAACCACTTTTGCCTTTTTATTTCCCTCTGCCGCTAAGTTTTTAATTCGGATACGATTAAGCGATGAAAACGCCGTTTCTGTAGCCGAACAATACGCAGAACAACAAACAAGCACGATTAACCATATTATAGTAATCCCTGTACTGTCCATATAATCTTAGACCACTCCTCATTTAATAAAAATTTATCCTATTATATCACAAACTTTTAAAAAAATCAACTTTATCTTTTTCAACCAAACATTATATAGCATACAAAACGCTAATTTGTTAAAAATAAAATAAGGTGGTGATATTAAATTATGAAAAAATTGATTTTCACATTTTTAGTGGCAACAACACTAATGCTATCCGCAAAAACTTTTGTACCGGTTTTTGCAAACAGTCATAGTATTTCCACGGAAAAGAGTTTAATTCATTATATAAAATAACAGATATGGGCGGCAAAAACCGCCCATAAATTTAAACGAATACATAAATATTATTTGTTAATAATTATGTATATGACATTTAATTTGGATTAATTTGATTTGAAAGGACTGACACCCATGTCTCAATATACAATTTCACCAACAGAAAAATTAAGCGGCGAAGTATTTATTAGCGGTTCAAAAAACGCATCACTTCCAATAATGGCGGCGGCACTATTATCAAGTGATATATCCACCATTAAAAATATTCCTGCTCTTTCGGATACCGAAAACATGTGTGAACTTATAAAAACTATTGGTGGCACCGCTGTACGCAATTTAGACAATAGCGTTTCGATAAGCCTTTCGGGGCTAAAAAGGCGTTCGGCACCATACGAAATTGCAAATAAGCTACGTGCGTCCGTGCTTCTTATGGGTGCTATTTTGGCAAGGGTCGGGCGTGTACGTATTCCACTCCCCGGAGGCTGTCAAATCGGCACCAGACCTATTGACTTACATCTTAAAGGCTTTGCGGCAATGGGGGCAAAGTTAAAGCAAGGTCATGGCTATGTGGAAGCCAAGTGCGGACGCCTTATGGGCGCTAAAATTTATCTTGACTTTCCAAGCGTAGGAGCAACTGAAAATCTTTTGATTGCCGCATGTCTTGCAAGGGGCGAAACTATTATTGAAAACGCCGCCACAGAACCTGAAGTTGTTGATTTAGCATCTTTTTTAAACAAAATGGGTGCGAAAATTACAAATGCCGGCAATGATACCATAACTATTATTGGCTGTGAAAACGGCGGTCTGCTTGGGAAGAGTTCACTCCATGCTTGCAATTATACGGTTATTCCGGACCGAATTGAAGCCGGAACGTTTATGACAATCGCCGCAATTTGTAAAAGCGAACTAACTCTTTGCCATGTTGTACCGGCACATCTAAAACCGCTTATTGCAAAATTCCAAGAGATGGGAATAACGGTAGAGGTTACTTCTGATAAAATAAAAATTTTGCCTGTAGATAAGTTTCATGCCGTTGACATTAAAACGCTTCCGTATCCGGGATTTCCTACCGATATGCAATCGCAATTTATGGCACTTATGAGCGTGGCAGATGGTACGGGCGTTGTGGTAGAAACTATATTTGAAAATCGATTTATGCAGGTTCCTGAATTGTGCCGCATGGGTGCAAAAATCAAAATTGATGGACGCTCTGCAATGATAGATGGCACGAAAAAGTTAAGCGGAGCCAGGGTAAAAGCCCCTGATTTGCGAGCGGGAGCCGCTCTTGTGGTTGCTGCCTTAGGTGCAAACGGAGACACGGAAATTAGCGATATTGAGCATATCGAGAGAGGATATGAAAATTTTGAAGAAAAGTTAAAATCAATCGGTGTCGCAATAACCAAAAAGGATTAAAGGGACGTCCCTTTAATCCTTTTCTTGAAGAGGTCTATTGCTGTAACTCTTCGTACATTTTTTCTATTTCATCTCTTTGGCGAATGCTAAGGAATGAATATTTCTTATCTAGACTTTCTTTTATAAGTTCGAGACCTTTTGTGGTATCTCCAAGTTTAATCAAAACCCTTCCGTATCCATAAAACGCTTCTGGAAATTTTGGTGGTGGGTCTAAAGCGTGTAATTTTTCATATGTTTCACAAGATTTTTCATAATCTCCATTTATAAAATATGCATCAGCAAGATTATCCATAATTATGCTATCGTCATCATTATATTCAGATGCCTCAAGGTTAAAAGCCAAAGCCTTTTCTTTTTGGTCACTGAGATTATATAAAATTCCTAAATTTTGATAAACATTTGTATTTTTATAGTCATCTGCTAAAATTTCTTCGTACATCTCAATAGCTTCATTGAGGTTTCCATCTTTCCATTCAACCAATGCAAGCAAGGATTTTATTTTAAAACGTTCCGCACTTCCACGCTTTGCAAGCATTCGTGCAAGATTAAGGTTTGTGCGTGCATCGGTAACATTTCCACATCTTAGGCAGTTATAGCCATAAAGAAGTTTGTTGCTCACACTCATATTTCCGACCTTATCGGCAATTTTAAAAATCTTTAAGCTTCCGGGATAATCAGCTTTTGCATATTTGCGTTTGGCAAACATAGCCACAATATTACCACGTTGAACCACAAAATAAATCAAAACTACCATTAGAGAGATTCTCCAAATTAAATTTACATTCATTAAGTCATGCCCTTTCTGTTTTGCTCAATTTTATGAAATTTTATCGTTTAAACTAGGTTGTTAACTGTTCTGGGATACGGTAAGACGTCACGGATGTTTCCCATTCCTGTTAGATACATAATAGCTCTTTCAAAACCCAAACCATAACCTGAATGCACATTTGTGCCATATCTTCTAAGGTCAAGATAATGCTCGTAATCAGATTCTTTGAGACCGCTTTCTGCCATACGGCGGCATAAAACGTCCATGCGTTCTTCACGCTGGCTTCCGCCAATAATTTCACCAATTCCGGGAACTAGGCAATCCATAGCGGCAACGGTTTTTCCGTCATCGTTTAAACGCATATAAAACGCCTTTATTTCTTTTGGATAATCCGTGACAAATATAGGCTTTTTAAACACTTCTTCGGTCAAGTATCTTTCGTGTTCGGTTTGTAGGTCTATTCCCCATTTTACAGGATATTCAAACTTTTTATCTGCTTTTTCAAGGATTTCAACAGCTTCAGTATACGTAACACGTCCAAATTCATGACTCACAACGTTTTCAAGTCGCTCTAGCAAGCCTTTATCTACAAAACTGTTAAAAAACGCCATTTCTTCTGGTGCGTTTTCTACAACATAATTAATAATAAATTTAAGCATGTCTTCTGCAACCTGCATGTCATCTTTTAAATCTGCAAATGCAATTTCAGGCTCAATCATCCAAAATTCAGCTGCGTGGCGAGTTGTGTTTGAATTTTCGGCACGGAAAGTAGGTCCGAATGTGTAAATATCGCCAAAAGCCATTGCAAAGTCTTCACCTTCGAGTTGACCGCTAACGGTAAGAGAGGTTTCCTGTCCAAAGAAGTCCTGCTTAAAGTCAACTTTTTTATCGTCATTATGCGGAAGTGCGTTCATGTCAAGAGTTGTAACCTTAAACATTTCGCCGGCACCTTCACAATCGCTTCCGGTAATAAGAGGCGTATGAACATAAACGAATCCACGGTCATTAAAAAATTTATGAATTGCAAAAGCCACAAGTGAGCGAACTCTAAAAACAGCCGCAAAAGTGTTTGTTCTAGCCCGTAAATGAGGGATTGTGCGTAAATATTCAAAGCTATGACGCTTTTTTTGTAAAGGATATTCAGGCGAGCTTTCGCCCTCAATGTTAATAGCGGTTGCCTTTATTTCAAAGGGTTGCTTTGCTTCCGGTGTGATTTCTAAAATACCGGTTACGTTAAGCGAGGCACCTACATTTAACTTTCCAACCTCTGCAAAGTTAGCGAGCTTTTCCTCTTCAATAACGATTTGAATATTCTTAAAAAACGAACCATCATTAAGTTCAATAAACCCAAAGTTTTTTGAAACTCTTATAGTTCTAACCCAACCATTAATCTTTACGGTTTTTCCGCCAAAATCAGCGGTTTCTCTATACAACTGTTTTATTTTCATGTGTAAGTTTTCCTCCCTGTTTCATATTATTTATACTCTTTTATAAGTTCAGCACGTGGATAACCTCGGCTGTTTTCAACCGACGTTATGTAAAATCCTCTGCCATAATAAAATCTAATAAGTGGTGTTACATGCGAACCTGTATGTAATTTTAATGTATGTATATTATTTTGCATCATGATTTTGTCAACGACGCTCATAAGAGTTTTACCGATACCGCTGTTTCGATTTGCCGATGCAACGGCAAATCGGCTTAGATATGCGGTATTATCATCGTTTATTTCAACTCGAACCGCACCAATCGGCTCTTCATCAACAAAGGTTACATATACCTCTTTTGTCTCTATATCGTGCTTTACATCCTCATATGTTTCGGTAAGTGCCGCAATATCATAATTAAGATTCGCAAGTTCACAATATTTAAGGAATGCATCTTTTGTAATTTTAATTATATCAGGAATATCTTCCTCTGTGGCACGTTTCACTTCAAAAGCATAAAGTTTGTCCATACTTCTTTCCTCTTTTCAAAAAATTTAAGCCATTAACATTGCCATAACCGCCTTTTGGGCATGCAATCTGTTTTCCGCCTCATCAAATATAACACTTCTAGGTCCATCGATAATATTTTCTGTTACCTCATAACCTCTATAAGCCGGTAAACAATGGATAAAAATGCTATCATCTTTAGATTTTGCAAAAAGTTCATCATTTATTTGATAATCTTTAAATATCTTAATTCGCTCTGCTTTCTCATCTTCTTGACCCATGCTTACCCATGTATCTGTACATACGACATCAGCGTTTTTCATAGCTTCAACGGGGTCGTGTGTGTTTATAATTTCACTGCCCGTTAGTTTTGCATCGTTTACAGCGTTTTCAATAACTTCTGCATTACACTCATATCCAACAGGCGTTGCAACGCTCATATTCATTCCTGCTTTTGCACAGGCGTACATTAACGAATGTGCCACGTTATTACCATCGCCAATATATGCAAGCTTTAAACCTTTTAATCTGCCCTTATGTTCGTAAACAGTGAGCAAATCCGCTAAAGCTTGACATGGATGAAGCAAATCTGTGAGTGCGTTTATGACCGGAATACTTCCGTATTTAGCAAAATCCACTACATCTTGATGGTCATAAGTTCTAATCATGATTCCATCAACAAATCGGCTCATAACATTTGCGGTATCGTGAATGCTTTCACCACGTCCCAACTGAATATCCCTCGAACTTAAAAACATAGGATGACCGCCGAGCTGATACATTCCGACTTCAAAGGAGATTCGGGTTCTTGTGGAGGATTTTGTAAAAATCATTCCAAGGCTTTTCCCATCTAATAAATGATGTTTAATCCCTGCTTTTGTTTCGCTTTTTAGCTTTTCGGCAAGCGATAAGATAGAGTTAAATTCATCAACCGTTATATCATGAATACTAATTAAATTTTTCATTTTTCCCCTCCATAACTGTTAAACTTCGTTGAGACAGATTTCTAAGGTCTTTAAAAATTCATCAATTTGTGGTTTTGTCACTATTAATGGAGGTACAATCCTAAGAGTGCTATCGCCAATTGTGCCAACCAAATATCTGTGTTCAAGCATTTTTGCGTTTATCTTTTTTGCGATTGGTTCTAAAAATTCAACTCCTCGCATAAGACCTGCTCCACGAACTTCTTTAACTTTAGAATTGTTATTCGCAAAATCAACTAATTTTTCGCCGAAATATTCACCGACATCACTAGATTTTTTTAATAAGCCGTTTTCTAAAAGTTCACTCATGACAACAAGTCCCGCACGTGTGGACAGAGGATTTCCGCCAAATGTTGTACCATGGTCGCCAGGGCTAAAGGCGTTAGCTACTTTCTGCTTTGCACCAAAGGCACCAATCGGAACGCCACCACCCAAACCTTTTGCCATTGTAAATATATCCGGTTCTATGTCAAAGAGTTCATATGCGAACAGCTTTCCACAGCGACCGACTCCTGTCTGAACTTCATCAACTATCAAAATTAAATCATTCTCGTCACAGAGTTTACGTGCAAGCTGTACAAATTCAAGAGTTAAAGGATTTACGCCGCTTTCGCCCTGTATAACTTCAATCATAATTGCCGCCGTATTTGGATTAACGCTATTTAGCAAGCTTTCGCAATCGTTTCTTTCTACATGTACAAACTTTTCAATCAGTGGTTTATAGGGCTTTTGATATTTTTCTTGACCCGTTGCGGCCACTGTTGCAAGGGTTCTGCCATGAAATGAATTTTTAAGTGTTATAAATTCGATTCTATTTTCGTGGTCATTCATTACATGATATTTTTTTGCAAGCTTTATTGCACCTTCGTTTGCTTCAGCTCCGGTACTGCAAAAGAAAACTCGGTCAGCAGAAGTGTTTTCCACAATCATTTGTGCTAATTTGGCTTGGTTTTCAACATAATAAACGCTCGACGTATGTAAAACCTTTCCGACTTGGTCAATAAGTTCTCTGGTTAATCGAGGATGTGCATGACCTAGTGACGACACGGCAATACCCGCAAAAAAATCAGTATATTTAGTGCCATCTGTGGCGGTAAGAGTGATTCCGCTCCCCTCAGTAAAGCATAGAGGAACACGTTCACCAAAGGTGTTCATGTAGTATTTTTCATCTAGTTGCTTAATAGTTTCAAGTTCCAAATTTATCATCTCTTTCTGTGAAAATAGCCATTTCTAAACTTTTATCATCTAAATGTGCATAATACAACATTATACAATATTACATAGAAAAAATCAAGCAAAAATGCATATTTTTCAGAAGTTTATTGTTGTTGGCCGAAGAAGTTCAAAAAAAGGTAGGGGAATGTTTCGTGCGACACCATACAAAAGCACTAGTATCAGAACGGCAAATACAATCTTAAATGGCAAATGCCGACTTATGTAATCATGACCAAATTTAATATATGACAGTCCTACCATGACAACATAAGCTATAATAAACGGCAATAATATCACACATAAAGGATTATATCGAAACGCCTGGAAAAATTCAAGATGCATCAGCGAATAAATCGCCCGCCCCGTTCCACATCCCGGGCAGTATAATTTTGTAAAAAGATAAATAGGGCATGGGATAAGCCCCATGCCCTCGTTTGGATTATTAAAATAAATAAAAGTTAGCCCTGCCAGTATTAAACCGACACAAATCGAAACAATTACAATTCTTTTTTTCATTTTAAAGCCCTTTATTTTAGAAACTTTTAATAATAAAATGTATCAAACAAACTTATCCCAAGTCCAATTACAAAAATGAAATATAAAACTACTACAACAACTGAAATAATTGCACCCCAAATACAAAACCATTTAGACATGTTCGCATTTTTCATTGCCCCTTGAATGTCACCAAATCTGAGTGATTGGTCAATTTTCGTTGCAAACACAATTGCTGGTATTCCAAGTGGCAAACAACACAAAATTGTAACAATAATCGACCATACCAAATATGCCGTACTGCTTATGGCAGGCTGTTGCATATATGTAGGTGCATAATTTTGTTGCTGTTGCTGCTGTTGCTGTTGCCATGGTTGCCCTGCTTCTATCGCCGACCCGCAAGACGGGCAAAACTTTTCGTCATCTGTAATAGATGCTCCGCAATTTTTACAAAACACAAAAATCCCTCCTCGTTCTATTGTACTTAATATACCATAATTTTTATGGTGTGTAAAGGTTATTTACCAAAAGGAATAACCTTTTCACGGCTATTTTCAAATATCCTGACACAAAACTTAAATATTTCTGAAACGATTATTATGCTAAATGCAACAGCAATAACTTTTATCCACAAATCAAAGGTAAGAGGAACTGTTCCGAACACAAACCCCCCAAATTGTGTAATGATAAATTGCAATAAAAATGTCCCTGCAACGACCAACAACATCGCTTTGTTTCGCATGATATTTTTAAAGATACTCTCGTTGCTAAGTTCACGGCTGTTAAACGCATTAAACAGTTGAAATAATACGAACATTGTAAAAATTATCGTATTCATTTGTTCCGGAGTTCCTTGTATAAGCTTTCCGTTCATTTGGAAAAGCATTATTACTGCCATGAAAATTCCGTTAAACACGATTCTGCCAAGCATTGAACCTGTAACAATACTTTTTCCACGAGGCGTCGGAAGCCGTTTCATCATATCGCTTCGGATTGGTTCAAGTCCTAATGTTAAGGCTGGAGGACCGTCCATGATTAGGTTTATCCATAACAACTCAAGTGCCGTAAACGGAGCTGCCGCACCAATCAAAACCGCCGTTAAGACAAACAAAACTGAGGCTAAATTTACCGTTAATTGGAACTGTATAAATCTTTGGAAGTTTTCGTATATTCCACGGCCCCAATGCACGGCTTTAACAATTGTCGAAAACGAATCATCAAGAAGAACGATATCGCTTGCCTCTTTTGAAACTTCTGTTCCGGTAATTCCCATCGCAATGCCAACATCAGCATTTTTGATTGCAGGAGCATCATTGATTCCGTCTCCTGTAACAGCGACAACGTTTCCCATATATTTTAGACCGTTTACAACACGCATTTTTATAATAGGCGTGCTACGTGCAATTACTCGAATCTTAGGTAAAATTTTCAAGAAGTCCTTTTCGGATAAAGATTCTAAATCCTTAGCCTCGATCGCTATATGGTCTTTGTCTAAAATCCCCAATTCTTCCGCAATAGCAATAGCTGTAACAATATTGTCGCCCGTGAGCATTTTTAAATCTATACCCGCATTACGGCATTTCATTACGGCATCATATACGTCGCCTCTAAGAGGGTCAGTGATTGCTACAAAGCCATCATATATAAGTTCGGATTCTACATGATTTCTATCACGTTTAAAATCAAAATCTTCTTCGATTTCTCGGTGAGCAAAGGCAATAACCCGACAAGCTTTTTCCTGATAGGCGATAATTTCATCCTGAATCTTTTTATATTCTGTCGCATTCATAGCACACATATCTATAATTTTTTCAGGGCTGCCTTTGGTATAAACTGTACATTTTCCGTTAAGCTTAACCACAGAAGTCATATTCTTTGTTTCAGATGAAAAGGGATATATATGTAAGTGCTTTTCTACTGACGCACGAACTGTTTTGTAATTATACCCGGCTTTTTTAGCTGCTGCAAGTAAGGCACATTCGGTTGGGTTTCCGATAAAGGTTACCAAATCATTTTCAAATTGAACATCGGCAGTGCTGTTAACCATAAAGTTATTTAACATTTCTGCGTTTGTAAGCTGTTCCGGTTTTACTGCACCGCCATCGGTATAAACCTCAGTAACGGTCATTCTGTTTTCAGTAAGCGTCCCTGTTTTATCTGAGCATATAACATTTATGGCACCGATTGTTTCACACGCCACCATCTTTTTTACAAGTGCGTTTTGCTTTGACATTTTTATAATATTTACTGCAAGGGCGATAGCTACAATTGTCGGAAGACCTTCCGGAACGGACGCCACGATTAAGACAATACTTGTAATAAATGCCTCTGAAATCGTTTCAAACCCTGCTGTTCCTGCCATCATAAAACGTACAACCTGTATTACGAAAACTATTCCGGCCATAATAGAACTTAAAACGGCGATGGTTTTTCCGAGCTTAGCGAGTTTTTCTTGTAGAGGTGTCGTATCCGTGTCCGTGCCTGAAAGCTCAGCTGCTATTTTACCAAACTCGGTTGTGTCACCAACGTCGGTAACTATAGCTTGTGCCGACCCGCCTGTTACAAACGATCCTGAATACACCATGTTTATACGTTCCGCAACCGGAACTTTTTCGGTGTTAAAGGAGGCGTTTTCTGATTTTCTTACCGCCTGGCTTTCGCCGGTTAGTGAGGATTCATCCACCTTTAGTTCCATGGTTTTTATAAGTCGTGCATCAACAGGAATTTTGTTACCTGTTTCGATAAAGATTATGTCACCAACCAACAAATCCTTTTGCGGAATTTCTTGTATAACACCATCACGAATAACCTTTACCACGGTATCGTCTTGAATTTTGTTAAGTGCCTCAAAGGCTTTTGCACTCTTTCCCTCCATGCCAACAGTAATGGCAATAGACAAAAATATGGCACAAAATACGCCAACGCATTCGATAAATTCAGTCGGGTCGCCGTTAAAGTATCTCATGATATTTACACCCAGTGCAATCAATCCTGCAAATATCAAGATGATAATCATCGGCTCTTTTGTAGATTCCCAAACTCGACGCATAAACGAAACAGGCTTTTCTTTTGTAAAAGAATTAATGCCGTATTTTGCTGCGCTTTCTTCACGTTGTTTCTGATTTAAACCGTTCTTTGGGTCTGTGCCAAGCCTTTTCATTGTTTGCTCTTTGCTCTCCAAAAATGCTTTCATTTAAGATTCTCCTAAAATATTATTTATTCTATCTATTTCTTCAATTGTAAATTCAAGATTCTCTATAGCTTTAGCGTTTTCCACTATTTGAGATGGTCGGCTTGCTCCAATTATTACAGACGTTGTGCGTCTTAAAACCCACGCAAGGGCCATTTGACTTAAACTTTGTTCTCTCTCTTTTGCAATGCCGTCAAGGGCTTTTACGGTTGAAATCACTTCAGGGGTAACGCTTTCTTTTTTCAAAAATCCCCATGACGTTGCCGCTCTGGAATCTTCAGGGATACCGTTCATATATCGCTCGGTCAATAATCCTTGAGCTAGCGGTGAAAACGCAATTGAACCAATATTCAATTCATCTAAAACATCAATAACGGGTTCGTTTACACGATTTAGCATTGAATACGACATTTGATGAAGCAGACACGGAACATTTCGACGGCGTAACTCTTCAACCATTTCAACCGTTTGTGTAGGGTTATAATTTGATAAGCCCACATATAAGGCCTTGCCACATCTTACAATCTGCTCTAAAGCTTCGGCTGTTTCTGAAATTGGTGTGTTTGGGTCTGGACGATGATGATAGAATATGTCAACATATTCAAGATTCATTCTCTTTAAACTTTGGTCAATAGAGGCTATTAAATTTTTCTTCGAACCCCATTCGCCATAAGGACCTTCCCACATATAATATCCCGCTTTTGTAGATATTAAAAGTTCATCTCGATATTTTCCTAAATCTGATTTCATAACCCGCCCAAGAGTTTCTTCAGCGGACCCCGCAAGCGGACCGTAATTGTTAGCTAAATCCAAATGATTTATTCCTAGGTCAAACGCCGTACAGAGCATCTTTCGGGCATTTTCGTAAACGGATTCACTTCCAAAGTTATGCCACAATCCAAGTGCCACAGCGGGCAATTTAATCCCGCTGTTTCCGCATCTTCTGTATTCCATTTTTTCGTATCTGTTTTGCATGATAATCCCTCCTAATTACGTTAGTTAGTGATTTTAATTATCCAAAAAGAGGCGTTGACATATATCTTTCGCCAGTATCAGGTAGCAAAGCTACTATCATTTTTTCGTGATTTTCAGGACGTTTAGAAAGTTCTAAAGCAGCCCAAATTGCAGCTGCTCCGGAAATTCCAACAAGCATTCCCTCGGTTTTTGCAACTTCTTTACCTGTTTTAAAGGCATCATCGCTTGAAACGGTTATAACTTCATCATACACCGCCGTATCTAAAACCTTAGGGATAAATCCAGCTCCAATCCCTTGAAGTTTATGCGCACCGGCTTTTCCGCCGGATAAAACAGGCGAATCTTTAGGTTCGACAGCGACAATTTTAACATTGGGGTTTTTAGCCTTTAAGCATTCTCCGACACCTGTAATCGTACCGCCTGTACCGACACCCGCCACAAATATATCAACTAAGCCGTTGGTGTCATTCCAAATTTCAACGCCTGTGGTCTCTTTGTGTATTTTAGCGTTTGCAGGGTTTGTAAACTGACCTAAAATGATTGAATTTTGGATTTCGCCGTTAAGTTCTTCTGCCTTTTCTATTGCACCCGTCATACCACGGCTTCCATCCGTTAATACGATTTCTGCACCATATGCTTTTAACAAATTCCGACGTTCAACGCTCATGGTTTCAGGCATGGTAAGCACCACCTGATAGCCGCGTGACGCGGCAACAGAAGCCAAACCAATGCCCGTATTTCCGCTTGTAGGCTCAATAATCACCGCGCCTGGTTTTAGCTCTCCGCTTGCCT
>JAVXFE010000011.1:0-17162 GCA_036658075.1 Oscillospiraceae bacterium | reverse complement strand
TTTTTAAGTACGATTTCGGCATCTTTAAGTCCTGACTTTTTATCACGAGGGAGGTCAACCTGTGTGACGTCACCAGTAACCACGATTTTAGAGGCAAAACCCATACGAGTCAAAAACATTTTCATCTGTTCGCTTGTGGTATTTTGTGCCTCATCGAGAATAATAAAAGCGTCATCAAGTGTGCGTCCACGCATATACGCCAGCGGTGCAACTTCAATTATACCACGCTCAATATGCTTGTTAAAGGTTTCATAGCCGAGCATTTCACCTAAAGCGTCATATAATGGACGGAGGTAAGGGTCAACTTTATCTTGCATATCACCAGGTAAAAAGCCCAAACTCTCGCCCGCCTCAATTGCCGGACGGGTGAGAATTATTTTGTGTACCTCTTTATTTTTAAAAGCGGTAACAGCCATAGCAACGGCAAGATATGTTTTACCGGTTCCTGCTGGACCTATTCCAAAAACTATTGGATTTGATTTGATTTTTTCAATGTATTGAGACTGACCCAAAGTTTTAGCCTTGATTGGATTTCCTTTTGCCGTAATGCAAACGCAGTCTTTTCCGATATCTATTAATTGTTCCTCGTGACCGTTTTTAATTTGCAACATAACATAACGGATTTCTTGTTCTCCGATAACGTCGCCACGATTTATTAGTCCTAAAAGATTTTGGATAACCGAAAGGGCGTTTTGAACATTTTCAGGCTCTCCGGCAATCTTGATTTCTGAGCCACGATTTATAACTGCTACATCAAGTTCTTTTTCAATAAGTTTAACGTTTGTGTCAAAGCTACCAAAAAGACTAATTACCGATTCCATTTTTTCAACTTCGATGTATCGCTCCATTTATTTACCTCGATTTTTCCAATTTTCTTCATTTTCTTCATTTTCTCTTCATTTTCTTAATTTTACTCATTATTACTCATTATCTTTTTTAGCATCATTTGCTGTCGAATTTTCTTTACCTATATCATAATCTACAATGTCACTTTTGTCAATCATAATTTCTTCTGAAATATTTTCACTGCATTGGATTTCAAGTGTGACAACTACACTGTTGAATTCTGTTTTTAGGTGTGTAACCGTCTTGTTTTTAATTTTGGCACCTGGCGGAAGTTCACTTTCTATCTGCTCTGTAAGTTCTTTTGTACCGCAAGACACTGCTTCATCAATCGTTCTGGTCTTATTAACCAAATTTTGCTCTTTGTAAATATTTTTCTTTAGATAAAGACTGGGTAAAATATCAACGGGTGGAGTGTATTCTTGAAGTTCTTGAGTTTTTTCGCATTCTGAATACGGTTGTCTATTATTGAAGAAAAAGTTCATGTTAAAGTTTAAAATCTGAATTCCATAACGTACGGTTTCGTTTCCTGTATATAATTTATCTTGAAACTCCAATGGATATTCAAGGGACTTTTTGTAAATTGTTGTTGCATACACTTCGCCGAATGCATGGACGTATCGAAACCCCATTGCACTGTTGTCCATAATCCCACTTACAAGGACATCGCCTTTTCGAACGCCATCACCGATTTTTACCATTGTCTGACCATTTTTAACTTCAAGCCTTTCAATAACGCCATCGCTTTTGGAAATTATATTACACGGTTCGCTTTCGTCTAGGCGTGGAGAGTTAGGAATGCGTTCCACAATTTCAACGTATATTCTGGAACCGTTTATATTTATCCCCACCCAGGCTATATCATTTGAAGTTGTAACCATGCGGTTTTGGACATGCTTTTTATCAATATTTTTTAACGAAGCCCCCGGCGAAATATTGTTTAATGCAAGCTCCGCTTTTATGGTTTCGGTTGGAATTCTGACGTTTCCATAAATGGTTATTCCCATTACGTGCGTAGAAGTATACCATAATAATCCAACGAAAATCACTAATCCTAATAATGCTAACTTTCTCTTTTTATAACGTTGCAGAAAAAACGGAAAACCACAGCGTTCGACAATTTTAACCTTTGTTTTTGTACGCCATGCTACTTGACGAATTTCCTTAAAGGCACGGATACTCATTTTTGCGGTAGTTTTTCTGTCGCCATTCTTTTTTATATCCCAAAGCAAAATATTTCGTCTAAGGCAAATGTTTATAAATCTTTCAATAAAGCAACCTTCGGCACAAATTATAAGATAACCCTTTAAGAAGTTTAATATTCGAACGAAAAGCATAAAATCCTCCCTGTTATGTATAACATTTCTTGAGTTATTGTTTTGATTTCTAGGTTTTTTCCTGTTATTTTGAGAATGTTTGGTTTTGCTTTAACACGAATGCACGTGTCGGTGTATTCAATAATTCCCTTATAATTTTCAATAGTGAGTTCACGGTTTCCAATAAACTTTATAAGCGCCGTGTCTAATATTATATCTTTAGAAATATCAACGACATCGGCAAACCGCTCACGAATAGTTGGTTTTATGTTTTCCTCCAAATTTGCCACCCCTTCAAATAATTCATGTATATAACATATTTATATTCATTAAATCAGAAGTTTACGCATAAAATTTAGTATGAATAAAACACTTAAAACTTTAATATTAATTTGTACTATTTATGTTGCGACATGTATGATAATCTCACCAACAACCTGTATCTTAGCGGCACAAAATGCGGTAAATATATGCCTTGACATAGTAATCCCATCACTATTTCCGTTTTTTGTTTGTAGCGGTGTGTGCATAGCTATGGGGCTTGCACAGCAGGCGGGGCGTTTTTTGTCGCCACTTATGCGTCCGGTGTTTGGTGTGTCCGGCGGTGGTGCGGTTGCTTTTGTTTTGGGAATAGTGAGCGGATATCCTGTTGGAGCAAACTGTATCGCTGACTTATATAAGAGAGGAGAAGTTAATAAAATTGAGGCAGAACGTCTTTTGGCGTTTTGTAACAATTCAGGACCGCTTTTTATACTGGGTGCCGTAGGCGTGGGAATGTTTGCAAATCCACAAATTGGTGTGTGGTTGTATGTTTCGCATATTTTATCAGCGTTAATTGTAGGGATGATTTTTAAGCATTACAAAAATGATAAAGAGATAGAAAAAATCTGTTTGCCACCAATAAAAAAGACATCGCCAATAAAATCAGTTGGCGGTGTCATAGGGAAATCTATTGAAAGTAGCATAGAAAATATTTTTAAAGTTTGCGGATTTGTAATAATATTTTCTGTTTGTGCAAGCACGCTGCCACATTATGCAGGCGTACCATATGTGCATTCAATTTTAGAAATTACAGGAGGCATAAAATCTTTAGCAAGCATGGATATTTCAGGCAACTTTAAGCTTTCTGCGGTATCGTTTTTTATTGCATTTTCAGGGATATCTGTGATGCTTCAAGTTGCATCGATAATAACGCCGTGTGGACTTTCTCTAAAGCCGTATGTTTTAGGAAAATTTCTACAAGGCGTCATATCATGTGCTATAACATATCTGATTTTTACATTTGTGCCACTTAATCAAAATGCATTTAATCCAGACTTTATATGGTTTTGTCCAACAGCGTGGCAACTTTTAAAAACAGCTTTGTTCATGTGTGGTTGGTGTATGCTTGCGATAATAATTATGATTGTTGTAGCATGGATTTATGACCGTTATTTAAAATAGGGAGTGGCGGTAGATGTGGCAACCTTAATAGTTTCAAACTTGTTATATAAAAATTCAGGAATAAAATCACAGAAGAGATTTTCGGTTTCGAAATGACCTGAATCGATGAGGTTTAAACCAAGTTCTATCGCAAGTTGTGCTTCATGGTGTCGAAGGTCGGAGGTAACATAAACATCTGCTCCTGCATGATAAGCGTTATAAATTCCACCACCGCCGGCACCGCCGCACACTGCTACTGTCTGGATAGTGTCGGTGGGGTCGCCAACATATTTTATGGTGCGACAACCGAGAGAAAGTTTTACAAAGTCAACGAAATCTGCCATTTCCATAGGGGATTCAAGAAATCCAATAGCTCCAAATTTGTCAAGAGGGTTTCCAAAGGCATCAACACATTCATCGTCTGTGAAATGGCGAATTCCTTCTAATGCTAACTTTTCACCTAAGAGGTCGTTCATTCCGCCATCTGCATTATCAAAGCTGGTGTGTGCCGAATAAACAGAGATGTTGTTTGCGATAAGAGAACGAATAATCCCACCATCTACATCATCTTCAATAATATTTTTCATTGGTGAAAATATTAGAGGGTGATGTGAAATTATTAGATCGGCATTTTCAGAAATAGCTTGTGAAACATTCTCACTAGTTACATCTAAACATACAAATATTTTTTTTACACTTTGATTTGAGTCGCCAACCATAAGTCCTACATTGTCCCATGATTCCGCAAGGTTTGGCGGTGCCAGAATTTCAATTTCTCTTACAATATCTTTTACTTTTAACATAAAATCACCCTTCTGAAATTTATTTTTTAATATTTTAATAGTTCGTTTAATAAGCTTTCGCAAGTTTTGATTTTTAACTTTGAATCGTCTGCTGTAGATTTTTTAAGTTCAAGGGCTATTTTTTTTGTGGAATCTAACTTTCGTGAGAAATATTCATCAAAGAATTTATCGTTATTTAAAATCGATTTTTTCCCTATATAATACTCGCTTTCGGTAAAAGATTCAATTGATTTTTCAAATTTGATTTCCATGATATTATAAATTTTTGATTCCTCTTTCGCCAAAGCTTCATTAACAATAGTGTAACCGTTTTTAATCAAATATTTCCTAAGTTCCATTTGGTGTGTCATTGGCTGAATAATAATCTTTTCAAGGGATTTTAAAATTTCACTTCCTTTATCCAAGATTTCTGCAATCATAAGACCTCCCATGCCGGCAATCACAATGGCAGAGACTTCGTCAGATTTTATGGTGTCAAGCCCCGCACCTAAACGAACTTGAATTTTATCGCACATCTCATACTTTTTCACAGTGGCAATGGCACGTGCCACAGGTCCCTTTCGAATGTCTGAGGCAATAGCGATTTTGCAAAATCCTTTCATGCATAAATATACAGGAAGGTATGCATGGTCTGTTCCGATATCCGCAATCGCATCAGCATGTGTAATCATGTCGGCAATCTTTTGTAATCTAGGTGTAAGTTTTGGTGGATTTGTATACATATAATTCTCCTTGAACTTTAATATTCTTATTATCTACTAAAATCAACTTTTTGTCAATAATTAAAGAGGAATTAGAGGATATTTGTAGAATTTAATATAATATGGGCAATAATTTTAAATATAGGAAGTGTTAAAATGCTTGTACGTGAAATGACAGAGGAACGAGAACAAAATTATATGTCAGAATATGCTATATTAAGCAAAAACACAAAAGGTCGGAAAGTTCCTGAAAAAAAGTGCGATATTCGCACAGAGTTCCAGCGTGACCGTGACAGAATTATTCATTCGAAATCGTTTAGACGTCTAAAGCATAAAACGCAGGTCTTTTTATCGCCTGAAGGAGACCATTATCGAACTCGACTTACACATACTTTGGAGGTTGCACAAATTGCACGGACTATTGCACGTGCGGTTAATTTAAATGAGGATTTAACTGAGGCTATCGCTTTGGGTCACGACTTAGGGCATACACCGTTCGGACATATGGGTGAAGCGGTATTAAATGAAATTTGCCTACATGGATTTAAACATAACGAACAGAGTTTGCGTGTGGTTGATGTCTTAGAAAAGCCGGGTGGGCTTAATCTTACATATGAAGTTCGAAATGGAATCTTATGTCATACCGGTAATAAAAAAGCGGATACCTTAGAGGGGAAAATTGTCAGTTTTGCCGATAAGATTGCGTATATAAACCATGATATTGATGATGCAATACGTGCAGGAGTTATTATCAATGATGATATCCCGAAGGAATATACAAAAATATTGGGTGAAAGCCATTCCGTCCGTGTAAATACGCTGATAAAGGCAATGATTTCTACTACTAATAATGGTGATGTCGCTATGGAACCTGTTATTTATGAGGCGATGATGGGACTTCGAAAGTTTATGTTTGAAAATGTTTACACTAATTCTTCGCCACAGCATGAAGAAATTAAAGCTGCCGGGATTATAGAATCCTTGTATGCTATGTTTATTAAAAAGCCTGAGTTAATTCCTGAAAGTAGTAAAGTTACTAGTTGTAGTGATGACATTCACGTTATTGCATCTGATTATATTGCAGGAATGAGTGACCGGTTTGCAGTAAAATCATATACAAACCTTTTTGTGCCAAAGTTTTGGGAATAATTTTAAAGAACTAAAGAAATTTAAAGGAAATCGAAAATGCGTGTCGAATATTATACTTTAACGGCATTTTTGTAACGAAAGGAGAGAATATGGCAGTGTCATCTGATTTTGAAAGTTTTCTTGATGAACTCGTTGACAGAAACGATATTGTTGATTTTATTTCCGAATACACAAAAGTGAAACAAGTTGGAAATCGTTTCCAAGCACTTTGTCCGTTACATAATGATAAAAAGTCGCCATCACTCTCCATTTCTCGAGATAAGCAAGTGTTTCATTGTTTCGGTTGTGGTGCAGGAGGAACTGTTATACAGTTCCTTATGGGAATGGAAAATCTTGAATTTATGGATGCGGTAAAGGTTTTGGCGGATAGAGCAAACCTCACCGTTCCGAGTTCTCGAAATCCACGGGATAAGAAAAAATTAGCTGAAATTAATGATAAGCGGAAAAAAATTTACGAAATAAATTCTGAGGCTGCTAAATTTTTCTATAAAAATCTTAGTAGTGATATTGGAAAAAGCACTCTTGATTATTTGCATAACCGAAAAATTTCTAATTCAACGATAAAAAAGTTTGGATTAGGTTACGCTCCGAATGGTTGGACGACGCTTATTGAACATCTTAAAACTTTAGGATATACCGAAAGGGAAATGTTTGAGGCAGGACTTGTAAAAGAAAGAGAAAATGGCACGTATTTTGACGCTTTTACTGACCGTGTGATGTTTCCTATCATTGAAGTTGGTGGAAATATTATTGGCTTTGGCGGAAGGATAATGCAAAAAAATGATAAGGTTGGAAAATATCTAAACACCGCTGAAACGCTGGTTTTTAAGAAAAAAGACAATCTTTTTGGAATCAACTTTGCAAAAAATGATAAGTCAGGGAAGATTTTGCTTATGGAGGGGTATATGGATGTAATTAGCCTCCATCAAGAAGGAATTGGAAACGCTGTGGCATCACTCGGAACAGCGTTTACTGATGCACAAGCAAAGCTTTTAAAGCGGTATGCGACAAAGGCTGTTTTATGTTATGACACTGATGACGCAGGAAAAGCGGCAACCCTTCGTGCAGGCGAAATCTTAACTGCAAATGATATAAAAACCAAAGTTTTGACAATTACCGACGGGAAAGACCCTGATGAGTTTGTAAAAGCTAAAGGCGGTGATATGTTTAACGTTTTGGTTGAAGGCGCAAAACCCCTTATTGAGTATAAAATTAATGATATTAAGCAACAATATAACCTTGAAGATACGTCTGATAAAATTGAGTTTCTAGAGAATATTTCAGCTTTTTTTGCTGGAATTAAGAACCCTGTTGAGCGTGAGGCTTATATTGCAAAAGTTTCAAAGGAGGTGGGGATTTCAGAGGGTGCAATAACAGCACAGGTAAAGGCCCTTGAAGTTGCTCAAGATGTTGTACGTGAAACTCGTGAAGAGCGAACGGCAAAACGATTATACGCAAGCCGAGTAGGTGAACGTGTAGAACTTGACAAAATGGCACTTTATAATGCAGAAAAGTTGCTTATGAACTTAATGTGCGATAAAAAAGTGCTTTTAATGGTTAAAAAGGCTGAAATCACCTTTGAAGATTTTTCAACAGATTTACATAAGAAAATTGCTAAGGCGATTTTTGAAATTGGAAGAAATGGCGGAAACGTCGGAACAAATGAACTTCTAAATGCTTTTGAACCTGATATGGCAGGGAATATTTCTGCTATCCTCGTAAATGACAGGTTTGTGGAAGATAAAGTAAGAGCAGCAAATATGCCACTTAAAACTATGATAGAGGCAAAACGAAAAAGATTAGAAGAAAATGCACTTGAAAATGACGATTTAGAAAAGTTACAAGCACAGATGGAGAAGTTGGCAGAAGCTAAAAAGGACAAAAAATAGACAGAAAAGCAAAATGGGAACAGTTAATTGGAGGGCAATATTCTATGGATAGTATCGAAAAAAACGGACAATCTAAACCACGAGTTACTCAACAAATGATTGACACCGCAACAAAGGCTGAGGAAGTTCAACGTAATGCGGATAACAAAAAGATGATTCTTCATAACCTTATTGAGCAAGGGAAAAATAAGGGCTTTTTGGTGTATAAAGATGTTATGGACAGGCTTGAGGAACTTGAACTAGACACGGATCAGATTGATAAAATCTATGAGTTTTTAGAAAAACAAGGTATAGAAATTGTCGGTAATATCGAAGAGGAGCTTGAAGTAATCGAAGAGGATTTGCCGATTACTGAAAAAGATTTAGGCGATATGACGGTTCCTGATGGTATAAGTATTGACGATCCCGTTAGAATGTATCTTAAAGAAATTGGAAAAGTTGACCTTTTAACCGGTACCGAAGAATTTGACCTTGCAAAACGCATGTCAGAGGGTGATATTGAATCAAGGCAAAAATTAGCAGAGGCGAATTTGAGACTTGTTGTCAGTATTGCAAAACGTTATGTTGGACGTGGAATGCTATTTTTAGACCTTATTCAAGAAGGAAATTTAGGACTTATTAAAGCCGTTGAAAAGTTTGACTATACTAAAGGCTATAAGTTTTCAACATATGCAACATGGTGGATACGTCAGGCTATTACACGTGCTATTGCGGATCAAGCACGAACGATTCGTATTCCTGTGCATATGGTAGAAACGATTAACAAATTAGTTCGTGTTTCACGGCAGTTGGTACAGGAACTCGGACGTGATCCTCTTCCCGAGGAAGTTGCAAAAGAACTTAATATGCCTGTAGATAAGGTTGGAGAGATTATGAAAATCGCCCAGGAACCGGTATCTTTAGAGACACCAATTGGTGAAGAAGAAGATAGTCATTTAGGGGATTTTATCCAAGATGATGATGCTCCGGCACCATCTGATGCTGCCACGTTTACATTGTTAAAAGAACAACTTGTTGACGTTTTAAAAACTTTGACTCCACGAGAAGAAAAAGTGTTAAGATTGCGTTTTGGATTAGATGACGGACGTGCCAGAACCTTAGAAGAAGTAGGTAAAGAATTTAACGTTACCCGTGAGCGTATACGACAAATTGAGGCGAAAGCTTTGAGAAAGTTACGGCATCCAAGCCGTAGCAAAAAATTAAAAGATTATTTAGAATAAAATTGGGGGATAGTTTATGAAGAAATTACTAAAGGAATTTAAAGATTTTGCAGTAAAAGGAAATGCGGTAAATCTTGCGATTGGTGTTATTATTGGTGCTGCATTTCAAGATATCATAAAATCACTTGTTCGTGATATTATTACGCCTATTATTGGAATGTTTGGAAGTGTAGATTTTAGCGAATATGCCTTTAAAATTGGAAACGCAAGTATTAAATACGGCTCGTTTATTACGGCGATTATAAACTTTATTATCATGGCATTTGTAATTTTTATAATGGTAAAAGGAATGAACAAACTCGGAGATTTAGGGAAAAAGGAAGAGGCTGTATCAGTTAAAACTTGTCCTTTTTGTAAATCAGAAATTAGTCTTGATGCTACAAGATGTCCAAATTGTACATCTGATTTGACAAAATAATTATATTAATTTTTTAATTAATTTTCTTGTATTTTACGTGAATTTGTGGTATAAATATATAAACATGTTTGTACTATACTTAAAAAGTGAGGTTAAGATGCGATGACAATTAAAATTGGAATTTTAGGTTATGGGAATTTAGGGCGTGGCGTTGAATGTGCTATTAAACAAAATCCGGATATGAAACTGGTGGGGGTATTTACAAGACGAAATCCGCATGACGTTAAGGTTTTAACAGATGGTGTAAAAGCATATAGTATTAATGATGCAAAAACCATGAAAGATGAAATCGATGTTATGATTTTGTGTGGCGGAAGTGCTACAGATTTGCCTGTTCAAACACCTGAATTTGCAAAGATGTTTAATGTTATTGACAGTTTTGACACTCATGCAAATATACCTGAACATTTTGAAAATGTAGATAAAGTTTCAAAAGAAAGTGGGAAGATTAGCATTATTTCGGTTGGTTGGGACCCAGGAATGTTCTCGTTAAATCGTGTGTATGCAGATGCGATTTTGCCGAGCGGTGAAAATTATACGTTTTGGGGCAAGGGCGTGAGCCAGGGTCATTCTGACGCTATACGCCGAATTGAAGGCGTTCTTGATGCAAAGCAATATACTATTCCTGTTGATGCGGCTTTAGAAGCTGTTCGAAATGGTGAAAATCCACAGCTTACTACCCGTCAAAAACACACACGTGAATGTTTTGTTGTCGCATCAGAGGATGCAGATACGGCAAAAATTGAAAGTGAAATCAAGAATATGCCAAATTATTTTTCTGATTATGATACAACAGTTCATTTTATTTCAATGGAAGAACTTAAAGCTAATCATAGCGGAATCCCTCATGGCGGTTTTGTTATTAGGAGCGGTAAAACCGGTTGGAATAACGAAAATAAGCACGTTATTGAGTATGCTATTAAGCTTGATTCAAATCCTGAATTTACTTCTTCGATAATTATTGCGTATGCCAGAGCAGCGTACAGGCTTAGCCTTGAAGGTCAGTGCGGTTGTAAAACCGTTCTTGATATTCCTCCTGCATATTTGTCGATAAAGTCTCCTTCTGAATTGCGTGCCGAAATGCTTTAAGACATAAATTTAATAATTTAAAACCCCGTATAAGCGATGGATATCATCGTTTGTACGGGATTTTTGGGTTAAAGCAGACGTTCTATAATAAATACCACAATACATGTTACGGTGGCAACGGTTAAAAGCCCACGCTTTAAAAAAGCTAAAATAACAGCAACGCATAACCCTACAGTTGCCGATACCATGCTTCCGGTTGAATATAATATTGCCGGAAAAGTCATTGCACCTAAAACCGCATATGGAATATAATATAGAAAGGAATTCAAAAAACGGTTGTTAATCTTTTTCTTAAATAACACCATAGGCAAAAATCTAATCAGGTACGTAACCCCAGCCATTACAAATATGTAAATACAAAGTTTTAAATCAGACATCGTTTTCCTCCTCATCAGCAACAGGGAAGAAGATGGCTCCAACTGTAGCGGCAATTACTGCACAAATTATGATTGCATATCCAGAGGGTAATGCATTTATAACAGGAACCCATTTAAAAACACACCCCATAATTACTGAAACTAATATGACACTAAGGACGGCAAAGCTCTCTTTAGAAGGCGGAACAATTATGGCGATAAACATTCCATATATGGCAATCCCTAAAGCGGATTGAATAGAACTTGGAATAATAGTTCCGGCTAAAGCACCGATGAGCGTCCCGAGCGACCAACCAATAAAAGGTATAACGATTAAGCCGTACATATAGCGACGCCCAATCCGACCTTTTTGAGTTGAGGCAACGGCAAAAATTTCGTCAGTTATGCCAAAAGAAATTCCAAAACGGTCAGCTGTGGTGATTTTTGAACTTAACTTTTGTGAAAGTGATAGTGACATTAATGCGTATCGCATGTTTATAACAAGTTGAGTCAAAGCCATTTGGAAAAAAGAACCATTTGAAAAAATAAGTCCAAGACCGGCAACTTGACCTGCGGAGGTAAGGTTTGTCATAGAAATTGCTACCGCTGTCCAAACAGGAAGTCCGCCAGCCACTGCCATAATTCCAAACGCAAAAGAAACCGATAGGTATCCTAAACCTATCGGAATTCCATCACGTATTCCTTTTGAAAAACTATTTATTGTTCGTGTATGAGTCATAAATTTGCACCTGTAAATTCTTAAAAATCAATAGTACTAATATTACTATAAAAATCGAATCTTGTCAACTGCTAAGTGCATTTAATAATTTAAATATAAATATTAGCAAAATATTGACACCAAATAATTTTTATAAGCAAAATATCTCTATATACATATTATATATAGTAAATAAAAAAATGGTGACAATTTGCCAAAATTAATAGGAGAGTGAAAAATGGGAAATTTGCATATTATAAATAAAAATCCAATTTTAACAGAATGTGAATGCAAAAATACTGGTATTGCTTTTGATGGGTGCTATGTATATCTTTGTACAGGGAAATGTGCGTGTATTAGTCGTTATGAATGGGAAAACATGGAGTATATCAACACTTTTCCGACAACACGTGCGTACAATAGTATGTGTTATGATTCTTGTGAAGAATGTTTTTGGGCGGTTTCGGATAAATGCTATTCAAAAATATTTAAACTAAACACATGTTTTAAAGAAGTTGATTGCATATCGGTTTGTACAGAAAAGTGTGGAGGAATACCTGTTGGAATTGCATATGATTGTGCATGTGATGCATTGTTAGTGGCGTTTGCAGATTGCATTTTGCGTGTAAGAAAAAAAGAATGTGAAAATGTACCTATAGTAGTTTCAACCAACAGTGGAACATGGAATACCGGGATTTTGGCAATTTCACCATGGTATATTCGAACATTTATCAAAGATTGTCAGCAATATATGGACATTATGGACGGAAATTGGTGTCTAAAAAAGAGAATATTATTACCATGCGAATATATGATAGAAGATATGATTTTAATGCCATCATGTGATTGTGAAAGAAGAAAAACCAAGTGCCTTGTATGGATGCTTGCCACAAAAGCAAACTGTTATTCATATATTTTAGAAGTGGTAGTTGATGCAGGCGTTGAGGTATACGATTGTAACTATATTGAATGTTCTGAACCTCGTGACGAGTGTGCCATTAGTCGTCGTGCACGTAATGACGTAATGGAATCTGTCGCTTTGGTCGAAACAGCTTTATCACATATTTTAAACGCTGAGGGCGAAAAAATTCAAAAAATTCTTGAAGTAACAAACGATGTAGATAAAATATTAGATGTAAATAAGGCGGTGAATCAAACTATAGTTAACGCCTCGCATCTCGAACACGTTTTGTATGATAAGTTAAAAATTATAACAGAGTGTTGTGAATGTGACGAGTGTTAAAATATATTAAAGGTTATTTGGCGGCAAGTGGGCAAATGAATGTTCACTTGCCGATATGTTAGTGATATTTTTTGCAGTATTTTTTAAAATCTCATTGACACAATTAGAATATTATGATATAATAAAAATCGTGTTTTCGGGATGTAGCGCAGCTTGGTAGCGTACTTCGTTCGGGACGAAGGGGCCGCAGGTTCAAATCCTGTCATCCCGACCAAATACAGAAGAACCCGCCTTTTTAGGCGGGTTCGCTTTTTTTACACGTTTTTTATGGCTCAAATCTTATACCGCCTCATAAAGCAGTGTAGCACTGCTTTATGAGGTTTATAGCTTTAGTTTTCAATCTTTTCATCAGATTCAAAGGTTTTAAATGTTCTGTAGACAATTAAAATTGCCTGCTCTCTTGTTGTATTTTCAAGCGGTGCTATTTCTGCATCGGACATTCCCTTGATGATTCCCATTTGATTAAGGTATGATAAGCTCTCAACAGCCCAAGATGAAATTTGATTAAAATCGACGAATGTGTTTAAATCATTCGATACAAGAGGAGCATCAAAAAGTTTGATTGCACGCATCGTCATTGCTGATATTTGTTCTCTGGTAATATCAGCATTTGGTGCAAATTCTGTGTCTGAAACTCCGTTTACAATTCCAAGTTTATTTGCTGTTATTACTTCTTTATCAGATGTATCAACGAAAGGTGATTGTGCAATTTCAGGCATTTCACCACCTAAAGCTTCATAAAACTTTATAACCAATTTGCAAAATTCTTCTCTGGTGATATTTTGTTGATATTTTGATAAGATAGTATCATATGTTAAGCCTGATTCATTTGCAAGGTTAATTTCATTAACCGCCCAATCACTCGGCTTGTCAGTTCCAACTTCTGCAGTTTCCTCATCAGTAAAAAGATTATATGAGTTTACTCCATCAGATAAAACAACCCAAATGTATGCATTCTCGTTACCCTCTAAGCCTTCAAAATCCAACATGATTTCAGTTCCCTCATAATCATGTTCAAGGGAGTACAATTCTTCACCGTCAGGAGAATATAAAATTTGTGATACAATTTTATCATTGTCTGCGTCGTTTGCTGTCCAAGCAAAAGTTTGCTCTCCTGTAAATTTATTTGGATTTACACTAAATGCTCCGTTTGGTGCGTTGGTGCTTACAGGTATTTTATGCAACTCTTTGTCGTCTTTTGATAGTACAAAAGCCACTGTACCTTGTGGGAACTCCGCATATAGTTCAAACGGTGCGTAATCTAAGGTTTCGTTCATAGATGGATTGTAAAAGCTTGCTTCAAATTTGTTTGAGGAAAGCACCGCTCCGTTTGCATCAACAGCCAAAAATGTATAATCACCAACGTTTTCAATATCTGATTGATAGCCGTCAAATGTGTAAAGTGGGTCTGTCTCAACGCTTCCGTCTTTGTTTATAATTCCATAAAGCTCAACAAGCTTAATTTCTTTATCACCGGATGGCTTTTTATCATCAATCAAAAACTCGTTATAAAGATATTCATAAATGGTAGGCGTTGTCCAGTAGTTTGCCTGTACGCCACCACTGCCCATGTAGCTTATTGTTTGATTGCCTATAATTCCTCTGCCGCCAAATTCATAAGGTCTTGCAAGAGGATTGATTAAGCTGCCTTCACCAAGTGATTCATCCCATGTAAATACAGGATTTTTACCCACAACAGAGCCTTCGCCTGTATTAAAATCTTTGCCTTCCATGCCAATAGGAGGGTCGTTTACAACAGGGTTAAAGCTTCCACCGCTATACTCATCGCCAACCTTATAGCAATGCGCTATTTCGTGGGAAACGGTTGCCTGCATATCCTCATCACTTTCAGTAATAATGTTTGCAGGTTTTCCGTATGTAAAGCCTTGCAAATTGCTTTCAGCCCCCTGTCGGTCAGGGACAAAGGCCAAAATTAAATCATACGTATCTTTTCCGTCTTTGCCCTTTGCCTGTAAATTTTTTGCCGCCTCCCAAACGTTATAGCAACCATCATCTGTTCTTAAATTATATTTATCATCGCTACAATCAAGCTCACGCCCAACAACCCAGTTCATGTTCTTTTCTGCGACAGGGTAGGTTTGCTCTAAAAATGTTCTCGCTGTTTTATAAAGACCACTGCAACCTTTAATTTCTCCGTTGTAATTTGCTTTAACAGGAATAACTAAAATGTTAAGCGGTTGAGTATTTTTAAATTCTGCTGTTTTGCTTTTTGTCCATTCACCTATTGTAGCTTTAATTTCATATGTGCCTGAAGTCCAGCCCTTTACATCGCTTATGTTATTAGGCAAAAATTCAAGAAGTTTGGCTTTTCCGCTTCCTTTTGGAGAAAGTGTTGCAATTACCGCACCGTCTTTTATGATTTCTACCTTTTGTGAAGTCGGGTCAATTTCAACTTCTTCATCAAGCTCTATTAAAATAACAGTATTCTTTTCTGCAACAAAACTGATAATTTCTCGTATTTCCCCTGTAGTTTTATCGATGTAACTTCCGATTCCCTGATTTACTTCAACTCTTTCTATTTCAGCAAATGCCGGGAATACTGAAATTACTAAGCTAATTGATAGAATAAACGCAAATAATTTTCTTTTCATAACTATTCTCCTTTTATTTTAAATTAATTTTAGATAGCTTAGATTTTTGCCATGTATTTCATATTTTAATATGCAAGAAAATTTTGAGTCCAGAAGAGATAACCGTTATCACCTCTCGAAACGCCCACCCCCAAATGAGTATAGTCCGGATTTAAAATATTTGCTTTATGTCCTTCGGAATTCATCCACTCTTTCACAATATCTTTTGCGGTTTCTGTACCCATGCCAACATTTTCGCCAAGTGCCTTATAGCTGATTCCAGCATCCTTAATACGAGAAACAGGCGTTGAACCGTCTGTACCTTCATGAGCCAAGAAATAATTAGTTGCCATATTTTCACTATAGGCTTGTGCAACCTTTGCAACATCGTCATCCCATGTAAGAGCGTCGAGTCCTTGCTTTTCTCTTTCCACGTTTGTATAGTAAAGTACATCTCTTGCAAGCTCCGCAAATGGATTATTGACCGATGAAGCATCGTTTCTTATAATTTCAACCACGCGTATATCTTCATTCCACGAAACATCACAGTCAAAGCTTTCTGCCACAGCTCTAACCGGTATCAATGTTCTTGAATTTATAAGCTGTGCAGGAACGTCTAACGTTTTTTCTGTGTTATTAACCTTATAATTGGTATTTCCAATTTGCATAGTTACCACAGTGTTGTCTTTTTTTGCGGTGACAGTCTCTGTATCTTCATTCCAATCAACGCTTGCTCCAAGTTCTGTAAATATTGCACGTAGAGGCACCAGAGTTCGGTCGTCCTTTATCACGGGCTGTTGATCAAATTTTACAACATTACCATCAACGGTTACGCTTATTTCATCTGCTTCACCGGCGTTTTTAACCTTTAATGTATACTGCTGTTTGAAATCACCGTATTTTACGATAAGCTTTTTGCTACCGGCTTGTTTAAATTCGTATCCTTCGCTTAGCGTAACCCCATTTGCCGTAATCGTTAAATCAGAGCCTGTAAAATCCTTTGTTGTGCCATCTGGATAATTACATCTTACCACATAGTCGCTCATTCTAAAGCCTTCACCGACTCTGTAATTAAAGGTAAGAGGTTCTTTTATCATTTCCATAATAGGACTATTGGCATCAACTACCGTTAGTGTATACTTTTTAGAATAATCACCGTATTTAACAACAAGATTTTTGTTTCCCGCTTGTTGAAATTTATATCCTTCATACATTTTGTTTCCATTGGCGGTAATTGATAGCTCTCCGCCTGAAAAGTCCTTATAGTTTCCGCCCTCATAGTTGCATCTTACGGTAAATTCACTCATTCTAAATCCTTCACCAACTCTGTAGCACCAAACTTTTGGCGTTTTTACTACTTCTGTTTTTGCTTTAACGTTTAAAGTGTACTGTTGTTTGAAATCA
>JAVXFE010000010.1:0-17851 GCA_036658075.1 Oscillospiraceae bacterium | reverse complement strand
AGCACTACCACCGCCAAGAGCGATAATAACATCAGGTTGGAATGCATCCATTGCTGCTTTACCACGCATAATGGTAGCAAGAGATGGATCAGGTTCAACGTCTGAGAATATTTCACAGTGAACGTAATCTTCACGTTTTCTAAGATAATACAAAACCTTATCAACATAACCGAGTTTAACCATAGATGGATCGGTTACGATAAACGCCTTTTTGATATTAGGCATTTTTGATAGATATTGAGTTGATTCAGCTTCAATATAAATTCTCTCCGGAATCTTGAACCATTGCATATTTACTCTCCTTTTTGCTACTCTTTTAACATTAAACAAGTTAGCTGTCGAAACATTAGATGTTGTAGAGTTGTTACCATAACTACCACAGCCCAGTGTAAGAGACGGCATGTTTGAATTATAAATATCACCAATAGCACCGTGTGTAGATGGTGAGTTAACGAGAAGTCTTCCGGCTTTAAGGCGTTTTGCAAACATTTGAACGATTTCATCATCATCACAATGTATAGCCGCTGAATGTCCAAGTCCGCCAAATTCAATTATTTCTTCAGAACGTTGTATTCCTTCTTCAGAATCTTTAACAACATAATATGCAAGAACCGGGCTAAGCTTTTCATGTGATAATGGGTAATCAAGACCCACCCCTTTAAGAGGAACCATAAGGATTCTGGTATCTGCAGGAACTTTTATACCCGCAAGTTCAGCAATCTTAACAGCAGATTGTCCAACGATATTAGGCTTTATCATTATTTTTTCAGCGTCATACATAACCGCTTCAAGCTTTTTAGTTTCTGCTTCATTCACATAATAACAACCGTTTGCCTTTGTAAAATCTTCAAATTCTTTAGCAATTTCTTTGTCGACAATAGCAGCTTGCTCAGATGCACAAATCATACCATTATCGAAAGATTTCGAAAGCATGAGGTCAGTAGCCGCACGTTTAACATTAACATTTTTGTTAATATAACATGGTACGTTACCTGCACCAACGCCAAGAGCTGGCTTTCCTGCACTATATGCAGATTTAACCATTGAAGGACCACCAGTAGCCAATATAAGTGCAATTCCTTTGTGGTTCATCAAAGCAGAGGTAGCTTCTATAGATGGATGTGAAATCCATTGAATACAATTTTTAGGTGCGCCGGCTTTGATTGCCGCATCACGAATAATTGTAGCAGCAGCTTCACAACATTTTTGACCATTTGGATGGAAACCAAAAATGATTGGGTTACGTGCTTTTAACGCAATAATCGACTTAAACATAACTGTAGATGTAGGGTTTGTAACAGGTGTAACACCACAAATAACCCCAACAGGTTCAGCAATCATCTCATAGCCTTCATAATCGTTTTCAGAAATTACACCAACAGTTTTTTCGTTCTTTATACTATGATAAATATACTCTGTTGCAAAAATATTCTTCGTCATTTTATCTTCGTATATTCCTCGACCTGTTTCTTCAACAGCCATTTTTGCAAGAAGCATATGTGCCGATTGACCAGCAAGTGCCATAGCTTTAACAATTTCATCTGTTTGCTCTTGATTAAGTTCCATGTACTCATGTAAAGCTTGTTGACCATTGTCAACCAATTCATTTATCATTTCCTGTACATCAAAAGCCTTTTCTGTTTTTTCCACTGCCATAATTGTACCTCCATATATATTGTTAAATTTTTAACACTCTATGAACCTATTATACTACCTCATGTTGGGTTTGTCAAATCATTTTTAGAAATATCTTACACAAAAACATCATTTTATAGCATATGATTCTTGTATAACTTTAAGAATTCGTCATTTTATTCCTTATTTCTTATTATCTTTAATCGTGACTTAAAAATTTCTCACATATGTATTGTAAACCATTTAAGGTTATATTATAATATAGATATAAAGTTTCGGAGGTAATTGTATGAATAGGAAAATTATTTGGAAATTTAATATAATAGATTTAATACTTTTAGCCATACTCACACTTAGTGTTTTAGGGCTTGTTTATAAAGCCACGCTCGGAAACGACAAAAGCGAAACGCAAACATTTACCATTAATTACACATGCAAAGCATATGACGCCGACTTATTATCGTCTTTAAACAGCGGTGATTCCTGCCTTGATGGGGACACTGGAACAGAACTCGGAAAGCTATCAAACGTAGAAATGGATTCCATAAACCAGACGGCGATGTTTTCAACAATTGTTGAAGGCTCTAAAAGTGAACACGGTATCACAATTAAGAAAACCCCATATTTAAAAGGGAAACGGCTAAATTTAATTGTTGGTGATTGCGTGTTTGAGGTATATATTAAAGAGATAAAATAAAATTTTGGAGGCCTCGGTTCATGTCAAAGTTAAAAGCTTTGTTTTTCGATAGTATGGCTTATAATATATATAATCAAATTATAACAAAACTTTTACCTCCAATAATACTTGTGTGGTACGAAAGTTTTATTTGGCACGCCTACAAGATAATTGATAAAAAAATAATTCAAAGTAAACCTGTACAAATTTTTCTTGACCCCAAATATATAACAGACGCTTGGTACGCAAGTTCATTTTATCGCATTTCGACATATTATATACGAAAGCTTTCGACACGAATTCCGAAAACTTCACTAAGTTTTCGAATTTTCTATATTGGGATATTTCTGGCAATAATAATGTTTGCCTCAAAGGTTTTAACGCCACTATATGCGACACTTCTTTTCGCCGCTGTGGCGATTTTATATATTTCGCATCACGCAACCGAGAGAACCGGCATCATCTTTATGCTTGTGAATTATATCCTTTTAATTTTCGTATTTGTATTAGCTTTAGGCATTCCATCTGCTGCATTTCATTCGCTTTATTATATGCTGCTTGCAATAGATTTTTTCTTTTTGGTTACATTTTCTGTAAACAAAAAGATTGAACTTGAACATATTTTATGTTCGGTATACCTTATTCTTTTTTCACTTTGTGGGCTGTCATTAGTACAAAGTGGAAATATTATTGCGAATGCAGCAACCTTTAACGACCCCATCACCTTTGCAGAAGTGATTTTGATTTTATTTCCATTTGCAATGGCATACCCTCTACAGCTAAAATCAAATTTACGCCGTTTTATATATTTTGCATCAATAATTTTTCTTTCATTTTCCGCAATTTTAGCAGTACATTCAAAAGCGGCCCTGATTGGATTTTCTATTGAAGTTTTGCTATTTATACTTTTAACTAATTGGAAATATCTCCCGTTTTTATTGTTTTTATCACCCGCAATAACACGTACCGCAATATCAAATATTGTCGCTATGTGGGAACAAACCGCCACCCACGGGAACATTTTCGAAAACATTTTTTACGTAATCCGCAATTTTTGGAGCAATGGTTTCGGGGTTAAAAGCAGTGTTTTTTTAGATATTTACAACTCATCTTCAAGCGTTGGTTCGGCGGCGTTAAGTATCCCGCATTTTGAAATCAGCCCTGTATATTTTAATATATTATTAGACCTCGGTGCTATAATAATGTTCGGGTTTTTGTACTATATTTTACGCCTTGCACATTCCTCCTTCACCTCGCTGTTTTCAACAACAAAAAAAGAACGCCCGGTGTTTGCCGCCGGTTTAGCAATGTTAATCGGAATATCGATATCATCATTATTTGAATCGACCTTGTTTTCTCCCCCAACACTTATTGCGTATTGGGGAATGCTTGGAGTATTACGTTCAGCTAAGACTTTATACGTCTATGAAACTTAGATTAAAGCAAAAATGAACAGGAACCATAAGGCTCCTGTTCACATAATTGCTGTTTAAGATGGGGGACATATCAAACAGAATGTTTTTGCTATCGTTTAAATTAGTCGTTATCTACATCGTCGTCGTCATCATCGTCATCTACGTCTGTTTCTTTGTCAGTATTTGTATCTTTAATTTCTTCCTTATTAGCTTCTTCCTTATTAACTTCTTCTTTATTAGCTTCTCCATTTTCGATTTCATCGTCCATCTCTTCGATTTCAATTGTGAAAACCGGAGTTTGTGGTGGAATACTTCTTGTCATAATAAGAGAATGTGTTCCTGAAATTTCCATTCCAACCTTCAAATCAGAAATTCTATAAAGTCTTTTTGTGTTATTAAAAGATATAACGGTTTCATCAGATAGGTTAAGAACGATTGTTTTATCATCATCTTTAATCGTAACCTGATTTTGCTTTTCGTCTATCGCTGTGATTTCGCCTTCATATTTAATAGACGTAGCTTTTTCATCTTCGTCTTCTTCTGTGTCTATCTCAAGAGTAACAGCGACAGCGTATGCCGGAAGACTAAATCCTACAGCAGGAGAATGTGTGCCTTCAATTTCCATGCCAACTTCTAAATCTTTTACATTATAAGCACGTTTGTCATCATCTTTTTTGATAACCAAGTCTTTAGGGACATTAAGTCTAATCTGACTGCCTCTATCTTCTAAAGATTTACCAACTAGGAAGACTTCATCACTCTCTTTTGCAAGGATTTTACCTTCAAACGCAACATCCTTTAATGGGTCTGGTTTAACATCAGGGTCAACCGGTGCTTCTTTTTCAACGTTTTCAAAGTTGATTGAAACAGCTGTCGTTTGTGGTGGCATGCTAGCCGTCATAACCTGCGAATATTCAACACCAAGTACACCGTCAACTTTTAAGTCAGCTTTTGTACCATTTGTGAAAACAGTTTCGTCTGAAATATGAAGAACTACATCACCTAAGAATCCATCATTAACTAAGATTGAACCATCTTTCATAATTTCTTTAACCGAAACGATACTAGGTGAAACTATTTTAAGCGTTCCGTCTTCATTTTTAGAATATGTGCAGCCCATGATGTCAGTAACAAACTCGATTGGAACATGAGTTGTGCTGTCATCTACCAAAACAGGAGCCATTCCAAGTTTAACAGGAGCCATTCTTCCGAATGAATATTCATCAGATCCTAAAGCTAATTTCATTTGTCTAGCACCTTTAGTAAGAGTGATAGAGTTGTCAGCTTCATGCCATTCTACTGTGTATCCAAGTTGTTCAGCAACCGCTCTAACAGGAACTGTAAGATGGTCTTCTACCATTACACCAGCAATGCTATATATTGTAGCACCGTTAACGATTGGCTTATTTGGAGCTGTATTTGTTGGCTCAACCATTTTTGTAGCCGGAGCGTTTGGATCGATTACCTTGTCTGGATTATATTCTGCAAAAACCGCACCGCTTGATAACATTCCGATAGCCGTAAGGGACGCTAAAATTCTTTTTGTTGTATTTTTCATAATTTGTTCCTCCTTAAAGTTTGTTTTTAAGTATATACTTGTTTAATTGGTTACTGTAGTAATTTGCTTTACACTAAGTTAGACGGAGGAACAATATAAAAGTTCCACATATTTTAAAAAACTTTTAAAATATATAGAACTTTTGAGTTTCTTCATTAAATAACACATTAAATATTACAAAATCATGTATCTCTTTTTTTATATTAGCACCGGTTGAAGCTGATTTCCTTCTGATGCTGATGCTAAAGTTTCTAAAACAAGTTCAAAATTTGCCACCAGAGAATTCTCTTTTCCGACACAATCATCCTGTCCAAACGGTATAAAATAAACGTTTTTACGATTTAATAGAACGCCAATATTTTTGGCGTTCGTGCCAAGCCCATCATTTGTGGATACTCCAATAATAAGCGGTCGCTTATTTCGCAGATGTGCCTTTGCCGCAAGTGTTACGGTTGTATCAGCAATCCCATTTGCAATCTTTGCCAAAGTATTCCCCGTACATGGTGCAATAACTAAAAAATCAAGAAGTCCTTTTGGGCCGATTGGTTCCGCCTCTTTTATTGTGCTTATAACCTCACTTTTTGTTATGTTTTTCAATATTTCCACATGTTCGCTTGCCTTTCCGAAACGTGTATCCGTAACCGTACATATTTCGGACATGATTGGTATGACATTGATTTTTTCATCTACAAGATTTTGAATGCACGGAAAAACCTTTTTAAATGTGCAAAACGAACCGGTTAAGGCAAATCCGACTGTTATTTCCTTTTCCATTTTTACACCTCCTCGATCTGTCCGAGTTCCTCAAGAATATTTATAATTGTATCTTTTATTATATCGCCGGCAGTGTCCGGTGCAACCTTCCCGGGAAGGGATAAAGCCCAAACCACCTTTTTCCCTAGTTCTCGTGCAGTTTCAAAGTCCACTCCACCTGGACGAGACGCAAGGTCGATTATTATTGAATCTTTAGAAACTTTCGATAAAATCTTAAAATCCAAAATCATAGCCGGGACAGTGTTAAAAATAATCTGACTTTCACCAATGCAACTTGAAAGATTTTTAAACGGAACTCCAATATTTCCACACGACTTTATCCATGCAATATCACTGTATTTTCGTGCTACTACACTTACATTTGCCCCTAGTCCCTTTAAAGATTGTGCCAAAACTTTCCCTATTCTTCCGTTTCCAATAACAAGGCAACGGCTATTATGAATCGTAAATGGCGTTTCTTGCATAGCGGTCAAAAGCGCACCTTCAGCAGTAGGGATGGCGTTTAATATCGCAAGTTCCTCACGTTTCATATAATCAATAACGTGAACGTTATATAATTTAGCCAATATCTCAAGACGTTCATCAGCTTTGCCGACAAACAATATTTGTTCGCTCTTCATTTTTTTCAAAACATCGCTTATGTATATTTTTTGACTGGAAAGCGGCGAATTTATACTTTCATCACCTGTGCTATATGGCAAAGGAAGAACTATTATATCGCTGTTTTCTAAAACATCTTCAAGTGATAAAGCTGTATAAATCTTATCATTTTTTATTGTATCGTGTGCGTCAAACCCAAGTGCCTTAACTTTATATCCATCGCTTGCCAAACTAATCATAACTCGCAGTTGTCGCAAATCTCCACCAATAAAAGAAAACGTTAATTCATTATTCATACAAAACACCTCTGTAGTATATTTATATGATTTTTCCAATCAATGGTGCATAATATTGTCCATAAACAAACGCCTTACCGTTAGAGACGGCGTGATACAAAGATTTGAGTTCACAACTGAACTTTCATGGAATAACTATCAGGGAATATTTGCTTTCGCAAGAAATAACAGACATTAATAGCCCCAAAAGCGTACTAAGCGAGGCGTATGCTAATCGTCTTATTACAGACGACAAATGTACAATTTCCAATGCTCATTTCATACTGCATAATAAAAAACGACATAATTTGAGATTTTTGTTGCAAAATATGGGCTATCGTGTTATACTAAAAAAATAGATAATTATTTATTATGAGGAGTTCTGACTATGCGAGAAGTTGTTGAGATACTTGGCGTAAAAATAGATAAAATTACCGCAGACCACGCACTTAAAAATGCGAAAAAATATATTACCACACCGGGGGTATCTATGATTTTTACCCCTAACCCCGAAATCGTAATGGCAGGATATCAAGATAAAACGTTTCGAGAAATTTTAAACTCGGCGGATATGTGTACACCGGACGGCATTGGCGTTGTGTATGCGTCAAGGATTCTTAAAAACCCTGTTCCTGAACGGGTTGCCGGTTTCGATTTAACTTGCGGAATTTTAGAGCATGTCGCTAAAACAGGCGATGGTGTATTTTTATTCGGTGCTGCACCGGGGATTGCTGAAACCGCAAAAACTAAATTAGAAGAAAAATATGAAGGTCTTAAAATTTCAGGGACTCATGACGGATTCTTTTCTACTGCCGACGAGCCGGACATAATAAACCAAATCAACAAATCGGGGGCAAAAGTCTTGCTCGTGTGCTTAGGTGCACCAAAACAAGAAAAGTGGATTTATGCAAATCGCCACAAACTGCACGTAGCGTTGTGCATGGGAGTTGGCGGAGCCCTTGATGTTTTTGCAGGAAACGTTAAGCGTGCCCCAAAAATCTTCATTAAATGCAACCTTGAATGGTTTTATAGATTGTGTAAACAACCGAGTAGGTTTGGACGGTTTTTGGTTCTTCCCAAATTTATGATGACGGTAAAAAAAGAAAATAAGAAAAACAAAAAATAAAAACAAAAAATAAAAATGAAATTCGAAAGCGAGGAGTCTTGAGAATGTTATATTTATTATTAGCAGAAGGATTTGAAGAAACTGAGGCTGTTGCGACATTTGATGTTATAAGTCGTTGTAATATAGGTATTAAAACCGTTAATATTAATATAGGAAATGCTGAAAATGTTCGCGGAAGTCATGGGATATCATTAAAGGCGGATATCGGAATTGATGAAGTGGATTTTAAAAATATCGATGGTATAATTTTACCCGGCGGAATGCCTGGTACGCTTAATTTAAAGAACGATAAACACGTTAGAAAGCTTATAGAATTTTGCGTTGACAACGAAAAGATTATCGCCGCAATCTGTGCCGCTCCTATGATTTTAGGACATCTTGGAATACTAAAAGGCTTAAATGCCACATGTTTCCCTGGTGTCGAAGATGATTTGGATGGTGCAATTTTAAGCAACGATGCCGTCGTACGTGATGATAATATTATTACCGCTAACGGTGCCGGAGCTGTTTTTGGATTCGCAGCGGAAATTGCAAATTATTTTAAAGAGGACAGCGGAACACGGATTTTAAAGAAAATGCAGGTAAAGTAAAGTGGAAAATGCCGATAAAAAAGCTTTGCGGAATTTTTATAAAGGGCTTAGAAATTCAATTTCAAAAGAAGATAGAACAAATAAAAGCTTACATATCATAAATAAAGTAATTAAAACAAAGCAATATAATGAAGCAAAAATTATTATGGCCTATGCATCTTTTGGAAGTGAAGTGGAAACCACTACTTTGATTCATAACATTTTAAACAGTGAGGACTCTAAGAAAAATTTAGTTCTTCCTTTGTGTAATATGAAAAATCACGAAATCATACCTGTGTATATAACGGCTTTAAGCCAGCTAAAACAAGGAAATTACGGAATACTTGAACCTGATTTTGAAATGGTAAAAAATGGTGAAATAAAAATTGCTCAAAAAAATGACATCGACCTATGTATTGTTCCTGCATTGTGCTTTGATAAAAGCGGAAACAGACTTGGTTATGGCGGTGGGTATTATGATAGGTTTTTAGAGGGCTATGAAAACTTTAGCATTGGTATATCATATATTGATACGATATGTAAAAGCCTCCCCTGCGAAAAATTTGACGCCACTGTAGATATGGTTATAACTGATTAAAAGAGGAGAAGAATGTGAAAAACGTATATTTAGAAGGAAAACGAAAAATGCGTGATATGCGCTGGATTTTGTTTTGGGTTATGCTAACCCAACTCGTGATGGCAATTTTAATGAGTGCAATCACAAGCTTTATGAGCCACGGCACGCATATATATTTGACTACTTTCTTTATTGAAATTTTTGCATATCCGATACCGATATTTTTATATGCAAAAACGGGATGGTCCGGAAATAGCGAAAAAGCAAAAGAAACATTTTCAGTCAAAAATTTTAACCTTTATTTGATACCATTAATAATAATAATGGCAATCGGCGGACAGTTTATACAAATGATACTAAACCTACCCCTTTCGTATCTGCTAAAAGGCGGTGGCGAAACAATCCCTACCAGTATATTTGAACTCCTAAGCGGAATTGTTGTAATTGCCTTGATTCCTGCAGTATTTGAAGAATTTTTAATGCGTGGAATTGTATATGGCGTAATGAAAAAATATAGCACGTTTGCGGCAGTGGTTTTTACAACCGTGATGTTTGCACTTCTTCATGCAAATCTTTCCGGGCTGGTTGGATATGTGTTTTTAGGGTTTGTTTTAACAATTGTCTTACGGCGGACAGGTTCAATTTTTGCAACCATCATATTTCATTTTGTCAATAATGTAACAGCGTTGGTTCTTGAATTCTTCTCCGGCGAATTGGGATATACTCCCGTGCTTACTATATGGCTTTTTGTTGGAGGTATTATTGCCTTTTTGGTAAGTCTTTTGCTATTTAAATTTGTAACAAAAAAGCCAGAAGAGGTTGGAAAAAGTGAATCATCAACCATTCTTGGACAAAGTTTTTTATGCCTTCCGACAATATTATGTTTTTTAATGGTTATCGGAATGATAGTTATGCAACTTAGATAAATTAAAGTTTTAGGAGGTTTTTTATGAGTACAGAAGATAGGGAGTTAAGACGTGAAATGCGTGCAAAAAAGCGAAAAAAGGGATGCTTGATTTCGATTTTATGCTTTATTGGAATATGCATTTTAGCTTTTGTAGGTTATTTTAGCACGATGGCTATTAGGGATATAACCGGACAGTTAGGTAATGATAAAGTTTATATTGTGGAAATTCAAGATGGTGCAGGGACTTCGTCTGTGGCAAACACCTTGAGAAACCGTGGAATCATTGAATATCCCAAGGTTTTTAAATTGTATTCAAAATTAAGTGGCGAAAAAATTTATCAAAAAGGTCGACACACTTTAAGCCCTTCAATGTCTTATAAACAAATCTTTGAAAAACTCCAAAAACCCGCCGACCAAGGTGACGAAAATCACAAAAAAGTGCCAATTCCTGAAGGAAGTGAAGCACGTCAGATTGCAGACATTCTTGTAAAAAATGGGGTTATTACGGACACGGATTCGTTTATGAAAGAACTTGATAATGGCAAGTTTGGTTTTTCTTTCTTAGATAAAATCACTAGAAAAGAAAATAAACTTGAAGGCTATTTATTCCCTGCAACATACATCTTTGAGGTTGGAATGCCAAATCATGACATCATAACCGCTATGCTAACAAAATTCCAAGACGTTGTGATACCACTATATGATGCAAGCGGCACAGCCTCAACTTTAGATGAAATCGTAACTATGGCATCTCTTATAGAAAGAGAAGCGGCAAATGATGACGAACGTGGAAATGTAGCATCAGTTTTCAATAATCGTCTTTATGAAGGAAAATATATTGAATCCTGTGCAACGATTCAATATATTATTAAAGAAAGAAAAACCGTTTTGACTACTAAAGATACCTCGATAAAGTCGCTATACAACACTTATCGCAATAGCGGTTTGCCGGTAGGACCAATTGCGTCACCCGGTGAGGCGTCCATAAAAGCGGCTTTAAATCCGCCAAAAACAAAATACATGTTTTTTGTAGCAGACCCTGACGGAAGCCAAAACTATTTTTCAGAAACGTTTGAAGAACATAAAAAAAAGATTGATGAATTATATTAGGTTTAATAATTAATTATTAAATCATGAATGGAGATAAAGTTGATAGACGATAATATAAATTATGAGTATATAATTCGCTATATCCGTGACGTTTTGCCCGAAAGTGGTGGCTACATAAAAATCATGGAAGAATATGCGTTTAAAAATGACGTGCCGATATCACAGCCGGAAACAATAAGACTTATTGAAATTTTAATGAAATTAGGTCGAATAAAGAGCGTTTTAGAAGTTGGCACAGCGATTGGATATTCGGCAATACGAATGTCAAAGGCTACAAATGCAAAAGTTGATACAGTTGAAATATGGAATAAAATGGTTGAGGTTTCAACGGCAAATATTGAACACGAAAACCTCTCAAAAATGATTACTGTCCATCACGGTGACGCAAAAGAGATTTTACCAAAGTTAGATGGCGAATATGACATGATTTTCATCGATGCCGCAAAAGCACAATATAACGAATTTTTTCCGCATTGTATGAGAATGTTAAAAAACGGTGGCCTTATTGTGTCGGATAACGTTTTATATAAAGGTATGACAGCAACAGATGAACTTTTGCAGCATCGAAAGAGAACGATTGTAAAAAGACTTAGAGATTATTTAGAAATGCTTAAAGAAAACAAGGAACTGGACACTGTAGTTTTGCCTGTAGGTGATGGAGTTGCGCTCAGTTTTAAATCATAAAATGGAGGTCTGATAATGTTAAATGCATCAAATGAATTTCGAGGACTATTAAAAAAATTCGACTTTCTTTTAATGAGCTTAACTATCATAACGGCAGTATTCGGAATAATTATTATTTCGAGTGCAGGCGGTGAAAATGCAACGAGATACGTTACTGTTCAGACTGTAGCTTTGCTTATTGGAGTTGTCGCAATAGTCGTTCTTATGATACTCGACTATGAATATCTGGCAAATCTTTCAATGTATATTTTTATCGCATGTGTGGGCTTACTTGTTTTAGTTGCCATACCGGGAATTGGGCGTGTCGAGAACGGTGCAAGAAGTTGGTTTTCGCTGGGTCCTATTAGTTTCCAACCTGCCGAAATTGCAAAAATCGGGTTTATTATAACATTTTCGAAGCAATTGTCAGAACTCGATGGTGACATTAATAGCCCTAAAAACATATTGAAATTACTGGCACATATCGCAATATTTTGCGGACTTATTTTATTGCAGCCTGATTTTGGAACGGCGGTGGTTTTTGCCGTTATGGCTTTCGGTATGTTGTTTGTTGCGAAAATCAGTTGGAAATATATAGTTGGTGGTTTTAGTGCTTTAGCAGCGGTCGTGCCAATTGCATGGTTCTTTTTCTTAAAGGAATACCAAAAAAACAGGATTATAAACGTTTTTAACCCTGAAAATGACCCTAGCGGTTCAGGATATCATGTAATACAATCGAAAATTGCGGTTGGAAGCGGAAAAGTTTTTGGAACAGGCTTATATAAAGGCTCTAGCCAATTTAACAACCTTCTTCCTGAGCGACACACAGATTTTATTTATTCTGTTGTGTGTGAGGAGTTAGGAATGCTTGGCGGAATATTAGTGATACTTTTGCTTGTGTCAATAATCGCCAGATGCCTATATGTAGGTATGAATTCACGCAATAAGCTTGGAATGTACATTTGTACAGGCGTAGCAGCCATGTTTATTTTTCAATCTTTTGAAAATATCGGAATGTGCATTGGAATATTCCCGGTAACGGGAATCACCTTGCCGTTTTTTAGTTATGGAGGTTCGTCTCTGCTGACAAATATGATTGCCATTGGGCTTGTAATAAACGTACATTATAGGTGCAAGTATATCAACTTCTAAAAAGCGAAAAGCCTATTGATATTTCTAAATTTTTGCTTGCAAAAATATTTGTTGTGTGATAAAATGTTACATTGTAATATATGTGGATATTGATTATGGAGGTTTACATAAATGAAAGACCAATTAAAAGCTATAAAAATAGCCGCTGAAGGCGAGCTTAATTCAATAAAAGATAGCGTACAGCTTGAAAATTTACGTATTAAATATTTAGGTAAAAAGGGCGAACTCACTGCTGTTATGAAGGGTATGGGAAAGCTTTCGGCTGAAGAACGCCCTATTATCGGACAGATTGCAAACGACGTTAGAAGCTTTTTAGAAACCGCAATCGAAAATGCAAAAGCTGTTTTAGAAAATGCAGCGGCTGATGCAAAAATATTTGAAGAAACTATCGACGTAACCAGACCGGGGACGTGTGCAAAATTAGGTAAAAAGCATCCTCTTACTACTGTTTTAGATGATTTAAAGGATATTTTTATCGGCATGGGCTTTTCAATTGTTGAAGGTCCTGAAGTCGAACTCGACTATTATAACTTTGAGGCACTTAATATTCCAAAAGACCATCCTGCGCGTGATACCCAAGATACGTTTTATATAGATGATAACATCGTTTTAAGAAGTCAAACATCTCCCGTTCAAGTACGCACAATGGAAAACCAAAAACCACCAATCAGAATACTTGCACCCGGACGTGTTTATCGAAGTGATGCTGTAGATGCCACGCATTCGCCAGTCTTTCATCAGATTGAAGGATTAGTTGTCGATAAAGGGATAACTATGGCAGACTTAAAAGGAACCCTTGAAGTCTTTGTTAAAAAGCTCTATGGCGATGATACAAGGCTTAGATTTAGACCTCATCATTTCCCATTCACAGAACCCAGTGCAGAAGTTGACATATCATGCTTTAATTGTGGCGGTGAAGGTTGCCGTATCTGTAAAGGTGAAGGTTGGATTGAAATTTTGGGTTGTGGAATGGTTCACCCAAAGGTTCTTAGAACTTGTGGAATCGACCCTGAAGAATATTCAGGATTCGCATTTGGAATTGGCCTTGAGCGTACTGCATTGTTCAGATATGACATTGACGATATGAGATTGTTTTTTGAAAATGACACAAGATTTTTAAAACAATTTTAGTAATTGTTTTTAGAATATACGCAGAATTTATATTCTGTTGACTTTACGAATACTATGCCATATCTGGTGGCAGACTGGAGATATAAAGAATGAATTTACCATTATCTTGGCTTAATGATTATATGGATTTTTCGGGTATTGATAATAAAACATACACCCATAAGCTTACCATGACGGGTTCTATGGTTGAAGGTATCGATAACCCTGCCGATAATTTTAAAAATGTTGTTGTCGGCAAAATAATACAGATTGATGCACACCCTGATGCGGATAAGCTCGTTGTGTGCCAAGTTGATGTAGGACTTGATGCACCTATACAAATCGTAACAGGTGCTAAAAATGTAGCGGTGGGTTCGATTGTCCCTGTGGCAAAGCACAAAAGCGTTTTGCCTGATGGCGTAAAGATTACGAAGGGCAAATTGCGTGGAGTGGAAAGCTTTGGCATGATGTGTTCTACTGATGAACTCGGAATTACAAATGGAGAAGCAACCGGCATTTTTTTGCTACCGGATGACACTAAAATTGGTGAAGATATCGCGATAGCTTTAGGAATGGACGAAAGCGTTGCAGAGTTTGAAATTACTTCAAACCGTCCGGATTGTATGAGCATTATCGGACTTGCAAGGGAAACGGCAGCGACTTTTGATTTGGACTTTAATATTCCAAAAATTATCGTTAATGAGAATAATGAAAATGCAAACGACTATGCAAGCGTTGAAATAACCGATGAAAATTTGTGTTCCAGATTTGTAGGAAGAGTTGTAAAAAATGTTAAAATTGCACCATCTCCGGAATGGATGCAACGTCGCTTAAAAGCGTGTGGAATTCGTGCAATTAATAACGTTGTTGATATTACAAATTATATTTTGCTTGAATATGGTCAACCAATGCACGCATATGACTTAGATAATATTGAAGGCAAAAAAATTATCGTTCGCCATGCAAATAAAGACGAAAAATTAGAAACTTTAGATGATAAGCCTCGCACCCTGAATAGTGAAATGATTGTTATTTCAGATGAAAAACGTGCTATCGGTGTTGCAGGGGTTATGGGCGGTGCAAACTCTGAGGTTACAGACGTCACGACAACCGTTTTGTTTGAATCCGCTACTTTTGACCCGGTTCTCGTTCGCCGTGGAGCAAAGGCTTTGGGACTTAGAACCGATGCATCAGCTTTGTTTGAAAAAGGACTTGACTGTGAAAACTGTATGGGTGCTATAAACCGTGCTTGTGAACTTTTAGGAAATATGGGCGGTGAGGTTTTAGGTGGAACTATTGATGTGTATCCAAAGAAAAAGGAAAATACACGCCTTCCGTTTGAACCTGATAAAATGAACGCATTCTTGGGAACTGAAATTTCAAAATCAGAAATGATACGTCTTTTAAAAAGATTAGAATTTGATATAATCGATGAAGAAATAATTGTTCCTACATTCCGTGGCGATGTTTCATGTATGGCGGATGTTGCTGAAGAAGTTGTCAGAATGTACGGCTATGACGAAATCCCTGTAACCATGATGAAATCTGAGGTTGTGGTTGGCGGTAAAACGCCTAGACAAAAGCTTGAAGATAAGTCAAAAAATATCTTAACGGCGTGTGGAATGTACGAAAGCATTACATATTCGTTTATCGACCCAAAAGAAGACAAAATGGTCAATGCAGTACCTCAAGATGTTGTTAAAATAACAAACCCTTTAGGTGAAGAAAACAGCGTTATGCGTACAACAATGTTATCATCAATGATGAAAACTTTGCGTATAAACTTTAATCGCCGAAATACTGATGTTTCTTTGTTTGAACTCGGAACGGTCTACCTTCCTACTGAGCAAGGAAAACTTCCAAACGAAAAGCTTGTAATGTCAATGGGAATGTACGGAGCTTTTGACTTTTATGATATAAAGGGAGCTGTTGAAGCTCTTATTAAAGGTGTAGGTATCACAAACTTTAGCTTTGAGCCACAAACCGAAAACGCTTCATATCACCCTGGAAGATGTGCAAAAGTTTTTGTAAACGGCGTGGAAATTGGAGTTATTGGGCAGGTGCATCCTAAAGTTTCAGCTAATTTTAAAATAAAAACTGAAGTTTTTGCAGCTGAACTTGACTTTGATGCAATCATAGAAAATGCCACAAGTGATAGACATTATGCGGCTTTACCAAAATTTCCGGCAACGATGCGTGACATAGCTGTTGTTGTTGATAAAAATGTAAATGTTGGTGATATTACAAAGATATTTGACGCACAGAAAACTAAAATTGTTGAAAGCTATACTCTGTTTGACATATATGAAGGACAGCAACTCGGCGATAACAAAAAAAGCGTTGCATATTCTATATCTTTTAGAGCTAATGACCACACTTTAACCGATGAAGAAGTTAATCCTGTTATGGAAAAAATCGTTAGCGATTTGAAAAACGAATTAAACGCTGAATTAAGATAAATAAAATATAAAGAGGAGGTTGATGCAGTTATGGATAAGAATATTGAAAACACTGTGAAGTTCAAGGTTGAAACCGAACGTCCCATGAAACCGCATGATATAATTTTGGCGGTTCATGAAGCTCTGGTTGAAAAAGGATATAATCCTATAAACCAAATTGTGGGTTATATTTTGTCCGGTGACCCGTCATACATCACGGCTCATAAAAATGCGAGAAGCCTTATCCGCAAACTTGAACGTGACGAAATATTAGAAGAGTTAGTATCGTCGTACTTGGAAAAATCCAAGTAATTTCAGTGTGTAATATTCTGCCCCCAACCGTAACGGCTGGGGGTTTATACTTTAATTTAAATCCTGATCTTTTGGAACATACTCCGTACCGCATTGGCTACAGACGAGTCGCCCATCAACCACTGTATAAATGGCATCTTTGTTGCAATGTTCGCACTTTAAAAATACATCACCATAACCTTTGTTTTGTGTAGTTGGATCAGATATGATGCCTAATAACACAAATATGGAGGTGATTGCGGTGATTACACCAGTGACGATGTTCATATCAATATTAACATTAAAAAGCAGTAAAATGGCAACTATTTGCGAAGCGATACTTAGTAATACCGACGGCTTTTTTAAACGATTTAAAATAATTTTTAGTTGCGGCATACCTCATCAACTCGTTTATAAGATTTAGCTTATTCTGGGTAAGCTTAGTATATTATATGTAAAAATTTATAGTTGGTTACTTATAAAAGATACATGAAAGAGTGGTTAAAAAATGGTTATTGTATATTGGGTCTTAGGAATTTGGAACTTATTTGTTTTTGGCTTGTATGGTGTAGATAAATATCGTGCATTAAAAGATAAGTGGCGAATTAAAGAAGTTGTGCTAATCTGTTCTGCTTTAATCATGGGCGGAGTTGGTGCAATTTTAGGAATGGTTGTGTTTAATCATAAAACACGAAAACCATGGTTTAGATTTTTAGTTCCTCTTTCTGTGGTATTAAATATTGTGGTATTAATTTGTATGTATTGCATAAAGTGATGAAAATTGTTAAAATTTTTATTTACATGTGTGCTATTGCTATTGTAAAAAAAATAGATTATAATAATAGAAATATGTAAATCATAAAATATATAAATATAATCAAACTATAAAGCGATTGGAGGAAATAATTATTATGATTAACCCATTTGATATCGATAGAGAGAATGAAATAGGCGAAATAGATGATTTTTTGACCA
>JAVXFE010000009.1:0-18001 GCA_036658075.1 Oscillospiraceae bacterium | reverse complement strand
TATTTGTTTATATCCCTCGAAATTAGTATTAGTTTTTCTACTTTTTTTATACATAGAATCACAAATTTTTTGGAAAAACGAAGATTTTCGTGTTTCTTTTTTAACAATTGTGTTAAATTACTGTTTCTAATTTGCTTTTTTCAATTTTTATGATACAATAAAAGATATATATATGGAAGTATTAGAGGTGACTAAAACTAATGAAAAAAACTTATAAAGTTATTTATGAAGATACCCCAAAATATTCTGCGAAATGTCCTATTAAAATTGATAAAAGCCGCTTGATATTTGATAATGAAAATACAATGTTTGTGATGCAGCTTAAAATGTCAACCGCTTGCGGCACACAGATAACTTCCGCCTTTTTTGACGTTGAATGTTTTGACGATAAAGATAATCTTTTGGCAATCCTTAAAAATGTGCCATACATGAATATTATGTCAGATGACAATAATATAATAGAAGATACCCAAATCGTTGAACTCCCTTCACTTCGCACAAATAAAATTGCTGTGCATGTTGTACATGTTGAATTTATTGACGGAACGCATTGGAATATAAACGGCAGTTCGTCTGAATTGCCTAAAGACATTCCGTACGATACGGTTATTGTTAAAAGTCTTAATGATTCCTGTCTTGATTATTCACTGCAAAATAAGTCGAGCCACGATATTATGTTAAATGTCGATGCGGAAAATCACTTAAACGAACTAAATTCACAAATTCAAGAATATAGAAAAAAGACAATCATAAAAATTTTAACTACTTTTTTAATATTTCTTATAATTGGCGGAATTGCGTTTCTTACATATAATTATATAAAAGGTGGTGCCGATGAATATTCAAAGGCAATGGAACTTTATGACGCTGGCGAGTATAAAGAATCACTCACGGCAATGTCAAATTTAACAAACCATCGCCTAAACGATAAAAAAGAACATGAACTCCGTTGGTGTATGGCAATGGCAAATGTTGAAATTGGCGAATACGGAAAGGCAATTAAACCTCTCTGGGATAACGGCGACTATAAAGACGGGCTATATAATCTTAGAGAAATCGTTAATGCATATAGTGGCGTTATTGCAGCCGGCTCTAAACATTCAGTAGGGCTAAAAAAAGATGGGCGAGTTGTCGCTGTTGGTGATAACCAATTTGGGCAATGCGATGTTGCGGATTGGGCAGGCGTTGTTGCTGTTGATACTGGGGCTGATTATACCGTTGCCGTAACCATAGATGGCGAACTTTTAGCTACAGGATATAATAAATTTGGACAATGTGATCTTCCAACATTTAAAGATTTTAAAGCAGTAAGTGCTGGTCAAAATCATACCGCAATGCTTCGAAAAAGCGGAAAAGTTATGGCAATGGGAGATAACAAATTTGGTCAATGCGACGTTTCAGAATGGTCGGGAATTGTTTCGATTTCAACGGGTGGAAACCACACGGTTGGGCGAAAATCTGATGGAACAATTGTTGCCACAGGGCAAAACGACTTTGGACAATGTGAAGTAAACGGCTTAACAAACGTTGTGGCAGTATCTGCCGGTGACTCAAACACCGTTGCAATAATGGCAGATGGAACTATAAAAGTTATCGGAAATAAGGACTTCGGTCAAACAAACACAAATTCGACGACAGATATTATAGCTGCCTCTTTCGGCGGACGTCATATGCTTGGACTTAAAAATTCCGGGAAAGTCATATCTCTTGGAAATAACGACAAAATGCAAGGTGGCGTTTCCGGCTGGGTTAATTCTGTGGCGGTAAGTGCCGGAGAAAATCATTCTTTATCCGTCACTCGTGACGGAAGCGTTTTCGCCGCAGGCGAAAATGATAAAGGTCAATGTAATATTGAAGAGTGGCGAGATATTGGGATTCCTACTAACTCTTTGCAAATGGTTGCATACTAAAATTAATAATAATATAATATATATAAACTTTAGGAGGTTTAAGAAATGGATTTATTTTTTGAACAGATAGTAAAGAAAAAACGAACAGGGCTTGATTTTTTAAGAGTGTTTGCATGCATATTTCTAGGACTTATTGTCGTGATGGCTTTATTTTTATTTTCGGGCTTGCCTGGACTTGGATTTATAATATTTGTGGTGTGCTGCATTATCATCTATTTCCTATATATGCTTATTACGGCAACAAACTTAGAATATGAATATACCTTTACAAATGGCGATTTAGATGTAGACAAAATCATAAATGTTCGTAGCCGTAAAAAACTTATACAACTCAACGCACGTGAAATCGAAGTCATGGGTTCGGCGAAAAATAGCCGTCATGAATTTGAAAAATATTTAAACGATAAAGAAACGAAAAAGGTTTATGCCTGTGAAGATAAAAATGCCGAAAATGTCTACTTTGTAATATTCTTTAGCGATTCAGTTAAAAAAATGTTGCTATTTAACCCTAATCAAAAAATCCGTGAAGGCTTTAAAAAATATAACCCTCAAAAGGTAACTCTTGATGATTAGGTCAGGAATCGATATAGAAGAGGTTAATCGCTTTTCCTCTATGACGAATATCGATAAATTTTTAAGGCGTGTTTTCACAACCAAAGAAATTGAATATTTCGATAAAAATAATTCCCACCGTTTTGAGAGCATTGCTGCACATTATTGTGCAAAAGAGGCGGTTTCAAAATTTTTTGGTACGGGTGTTCGTGGTTTTTCTTTAAAGGATATTGAAGTTAAACATGACGCACTCGGGAAGCCCTATGTCATGTTTAAAAACATGAAAATCAACGCCTCTTTAAGCCTTTCACATACAAAAACCGCCGCATGTGCAATTGTTATAGGTGATGATATGGAAAATTATATTTCTGAATATTTGAAGTATTCAGAATATTCGCACCTTTTACCCAAACGTGCAGATGATGCAAACAAAGGCGATTGTGGTCGTGTGTTTATTGTTGCAGGTAGCGTCGGTTTAACCGGTGCAGCATGCCTTGCAGCAATGGGTTCGTTGCGTATGGGCAGTGGCCTTGTAACGGTTGGAACTCCCAAAACGGTACAAACGGTCGTTTCCACAAAATTAACCGAAGCTATGACTGTTCCACTAGAAGAAAATAATGGCATAATCTCAAAATTAGCTATTCCAAAAATCCTGGAATTTTTAAAAAAGAGTGATGTCTGCGTTTTTGGAATGGGAGTAGGTAAAAGTCCCGACTTTTTGGAAATTTTAAAAGCGATGCTTTCAGAAAACATTCCACTTTTAATAGATGCCGATGGAATAAATGCACTTTCCGAGAATATAGATATATTAAAGAACAAAAAATGTAAGGTTGTACTCACTCCGCATCCAGGCGAAATGTCAAGGTTGACAGGTCTGGAAGTTGCGGAAATTCAGCAAAATCGTGAAAAAATTGCATCCGATTTTGCATCTGAGTATGACGTTGTTCTATTGTTGAAGGGAAGTGATACGGTTATTGCATCGCCATCCGGTGCTATGCATATAAACAAAACCGGAAATTCGGGCATGGCAAGTGGTGGAATGGGTGACGTTTTATCCGGAATCATTGGTTCGTGCATTGGACAAAACATGTCCGTGTACAACAGTGCTGTTTTTGGAGCATTTATCCATGGATTAGCTGGAGATTTTGCTGCTAAAGAATATGGAAAGCTTAGCATGATTGCCACCGATTTAATAGAAAATCTACCACATGCACTAAGATTTTTTGAATAACCTCTGAATTTTTTTAAATTCAGAAAACGGAGGGAATTTATGAAAAGGAGTATAATGGCATTTTTCAATTTTCTTGTTTTTTCCATTATACTAATGATAACACTTTCGGGCTGTAAAACATCCGTAAACCACGATGCTTACAGTGAAATTTACGAGAGATATAATGAAATCAAAAGCTATACTGCTGTGGCAACAATAGAAACCGCAAGTAACAAAGCTACTAACACGTATAAAGTAAAGCAATATTATACAGCGCCCGATAAATATCGAATGGACGTAATGGATGGCGATAATAATGTCAAAACTTCATATATTTTTAACGGTGCAAATGTGTATTTAAAATCTGCAAACGGCGGAACAACTAATATCGAGAATTATGTTGTTCAAGATAAAGATTATATGTTCATTCCTGATTTTTTTAAAAGCTATTATGGCTCTGAAGAATCCTTTGCTGAAGCCTCAAACAATATGAGTGGTGAACAAACACGTTTAAATTCTGAAGCTAAAACGCCAAACCCAAAACGAAATTCGCAAAGTGTATGGATTGACAATAAAACTTATGTTCCGTCTAAATTAGAAACATACGATGTTGATAACACAGCGGTAATAACTGTAAAATATGAAGAATTTAAATTAAACGAAAAAATAGAAGATAAAATGTATAAAAACAACTGAGGAGAAATGTCATGAGAGAGGAAAAACGTGCCTGGGCTGAAATTAGCCTTGATGCAATAGAACATAACATGTGTGAAATTCGCCGACATGTCGGTGATGAAGTTAAGATATTGGGAATTGTCAAGGCTGACGCCTATGGTCACGGTTATTTGGAAGTCTCAAAAACCATTCTCGATAGCGGTGCGGATTATTTAGCGGTTGCGTGCATTGACGAAGCTGTTCAGCTTAGATTGTGCGGAATCAATGCTCCTATTTTAATACTTGGCGCCACCGTTGACGATGACGCCTTTGAAATTGTAAACCGCAATATCATTCCCACATGCTTTAGTTATGACCGTGCAAAGTGCATTTCAGATGTTGCCAAGCAATGTGGCAAAACCGCAAAGATACACATTAAAATTGACACTGGCATGAGTCGTGTCGGTTTTAGATATACCGAAAATAAGAAAATAAACGACAACACTTTAACAGAAATTATAAGAATTTCAAAGTTGCCAAATCTTCAAATTGATGGGATATTTACTCACTTTTCTGTTGCTGATGATGACGATGATGATTATACAATGTTGCAATTTAGGCGTTTTAGTGAAGTCTGTGAAAAACTAAAATTATGCGGTATCGATATTCCTCTTAGACATTGTTGCAATAGTGCCGCACTTATGCGTTTTCCGAACATGCACATGGATATGGTCCGACCGGGAATTATTCAGTATGGACTTATGCCTTCTGAATTTGTAGATAAAGATATTCTCGACCTACGCCCCGCTATGCAGCTTAAAGCGTGCATAACTCACATAAAAACTCTCGAAAGTGGAGTAAGTATCAGTTATGGTCGACGTTTTAAGACAAAAAAGATTAGTCAAATTGCCACAATCCCTATTGGGTATGCGGATGGGTTTTCACGAATCCTTTCAGGCAAAGCAGAAGTTATCATAAATAATCAAAAATGTAAAATTGTCGGAAATATTTGCATGGATCAATGTATGATTGACGTTACATCTGTCAATAATGTATCTATAGGCGACGATGTCATTTTATTTGGCTCATGCGATAACATTGAAATACCGGTAGAGAGCATAGCTGAAAAAATGGGGACAATTAATTACGAAATCCTGTGTGTAATTGGAAAAAGAATACCCAGAATTTATTTAAAGGACGGACAAGTAGATGAAGTTCATAACTATCTTCTTGACCCTCCCATATCTGAATGACTTGTACATAAATTTAGCATATAATCGTTCGTTTGCCGCGAGTTTGTCCGATTAATATGTACCAAAACAAGTCGTTTGCGTATAATATATTATACAGAGGAACTTTAACTTGCGGAGTGTGAACAATTTGGTTGTAAAAAGAGGCGACATTTATTATGCAGATTTGAGCCCTGTCGTTGGCTCGGAACAAGGCGGAGTCCGACCTGTTCTGATTATCCAAAACGATATTGGTAACAAGTACAGCCCAACCGTTATCGCCACGGCGATAACTTCACAAATAAATAAAGCAAAAATGCCGACGCATATTGAAATTGATGCAGGTGGATTTGGCTTGTCGAAAGATTCGGTTGTTCTTGCAGAACAAATACGAACTTTAGACAAAAAAAGATTAAAAGAAAAAATTGGGCATTTAGATGAAGGTCTGATGGACAAGGTGAATGACGCCTTAGAAATTTCTTTTGGACTATCATAAATTTAAGACAAATAAAATATCTAATAAACGGAGGACGATTTCTATGAAAAAAAATAAGCTTATAGTTCTTGCGGTTGTGATTACATTAATTCTTACAGCATTAGGTGGTCTTGTGGCTTTTTCAGAACCCGGCGATACCGATGACCCTGTTGTGACAAAAAGTTATATTGTGGATAAAGTTATCCCTGATATAAAAGCGTATGTAGAAGAAAAAATATCCGGTTTAAGTGGCGGCGGTGCAGCGGCAAGTTTTGTTGTTGTAGACGTTCCAAATGGGAAAAAAATCGTTTGTGAATCAGGAACCGAAATGATTTTACGTATGGGTAGTGCAGAAGTTATTGCTACTAAAAAAGGCGGTCTCGCTGATACCACATGGGGATATGATTTAGGGAATGGTGAAGAAGTACCATCAAATCATTTGCTCATTTCCCCGGTTAGTGATGGAAGAGGCATGGTTGCTACAAGCGACGCTATTGTTATGATAAAAGGCGGATACACATTAAAATAAATTCTAAAGTTTCATGTATAATAAAAATGGCAATAGAACGTTTTAAAAAGTTCTATTGCCATTTTGTCTATGGTTTTGAAAAAACACACCCACAATAATTTTGACGATATAAATTGTGTTTTTGAGATAAGATAATCGAACGTTTATAACCTTCTCTTTTTTTAAAGTCACTAGGTAAATGTTTAACTGAATATTCAAGCTCCAACTTTTCGCCAATCTCATTAATTTTTTTAGCATTTTTTAATGGGCTTATGGTTAGAGTAGTCGTAAAATAATCAAACCCGCCTTTTGCTGCCAATTTTGCGGTTTCACGCAGTCTAAGTTCAAAACATTTAAAACACCTTTCGCCGCCTTCTTTTGCGGTCTCAAGCCCTTTGGAAATATCAAAAAAATCTTTAGGGTTGTAAAAAGATTCCATAACCAAGATTTCATTTTCAACCTCAATTTCGGAGATTAGTCGTTTTAACTCTAAACGGCGTTTTTCGTATTCTTCTTCTGGGGTTATGTTTGGATTATAAAACAAAACCGTAATTTTAAAATACTTAGATAGATACTCTAAAACATAGCTGCTGCAAGGTGCGCAACAGCTATGTAAGAGAAGAGTAGGTAATTTTTTATTTTTATTTTCATCTTCATTAACTTTTTGAGTTTCGATGTCTTTAATTATTTTATCAAGTTCGTTTTGATAGTTTATAGCATTCATAATTCATACACTTTCAAATTTTATATTTAAGATATATGTTCATCTTTAAAATTAATCATCATTTCTGTTGCAACAGCTCTCGTAATTGTTCCCTCGTGAACCATGTTATCAAGCTGCATTTCTATAGTTCCATCAATAATATCTTTAAATTCGTTAAGTTTTCCAAACGAGTCCGCAAGTGCCCACGGTGTAATTCCACTCATTAGCAATTTTTCAATTTTAGCCTCTGTAACCCCCGTCAAAACAGATAGCAAGCAAGAAACGTTCCCACTGTCTATTCCACATGTCATAATTCTTTCTCCTTTCTATAGTATTTTTGGACGCAACGCCCGAGTTACGTGTCATGCACAATTCACATCAAACACGACATATAATATATATATTCATAGTAGTAGTCGATTATTTATGATATTTTATTATGGACAGTCTTATTTTTCGTCATATTTAGAGAATGCTTGTTTCGTCACCTATGCGTTAAATTTTTAAAAGACTGTTTGTAACTTACAAGTGCATTATAACAGTTCAATATGAATAATTAATGAACGCAGTATGAAAATTACATAAAATTTTAGTGAATTTTACAGTAACAAACCATAGCAAATATCTCAATCTAAAAAATTTTAAGAAATTTAAAGAAATTAGATGAAAGGGGTTGCTTTTTTGTGGAATGTATGTTAGAATAATATAGTTCGTGAAATGTGCGCCAGTAGCTCAGCTGGATAGAGTGACTGGCTACGAACCAGTAGGCCGGGGGTTCGAGTCCCTTCTGGCGCACCATAATTAAAATAATCCGAATTTTTTGCCGATTGGTGAAAGGTTCGGATTATTGCTTTATTTATGCAAATTTTGAGTAGATATTAAGGAACGCCCTCGGAAAAATCGAGAGCGTAAATCAATAAATAAAATCCTTGTTACCTTGTAGTGATAAGAGAAGATAATAACTTTTATTGGCAAAGCTCGAAAACCGGAACAGTCAAATATGGCTGTTCCGGTTTTTTATGTCTTAAAAACCTTTTATGTTTTGTCATAAGACATCAAAAAATCATTTGCTTGTTTCCTGTTTTTAAGAACTACGGTCTTTGCTTTATATGTTTTTACAATATTTTTATAGTTTTCTTTATGCTTCTTTTTACGTCCGCCAAATAAAATCCACCATATGAATTCAAAATCCATTTTTTCAAAACATCCCTGTGCCGCACTTTCTCTTGTTTGATTTTTATATTTTTTATAACGCTTTAAAGCTTGGTATAAACACAGAATTGTGGGGAAATTTAAAAATATGATTTGATTTGCCTCTAATAATCTTTCCTTTTGATAAAAATCAGTATAATTCCCATCTATGACCCAGCTATCATTTTTCATAAAATCTCGAACCATAGCTTTCGCTTCGTCCTTATCACGTTCTTTCCAGTTTTCTTTAAACTGGATTGTGTCTAAATATAATAATGGGCAACTATAATATTCTGAAAGTGTTTTTGCCATGGTGGATTTGCCACTTCCACTATAGCCGATTATTGCTATTTTCATTTTATTCTCTCCGTATTCTACAACAGTTCTTGAACTCTGCCAACCTGACCATCTTCTAACATTACCTTGATGCCGTGCGGATGAAAACTGCTTTTTGTTAAAATTCGTGCGACGATTCCCTCTGTCCTCTTACCGGACCGCTGATCCGCTTTAAGCACAATGCTAACACTGGCACCTATTTTTATATCTACCTTGTTTTGTCCGTTCAATTTCTCATCTCCTAATTTAACCTTTATATATAAATAAAAAACCGTCGCCACAAAGTAGCAACGGTTAATATGTCACGTTTTTTAGATATTGAATTTAGCATGAATAACTTCAACGGCACGTTCTGCATTTTTCACATTTATTAAAACTGAAACTTTTATTTCAGAAGTTGAAATCATGTGAATATTTATGTTTGCATCAAACAAAGCCTCAAACATTTTTGCAGCAACCCCTGGATTATTAACCATTCCGGCACCGACAATCGAAACTTTACTTAAATTATCACGATGTGTAATTTCTTTATAATTAAGCGAATCTTTCATCTCTTCAAGAATATTTAAAGTTTTTTGTAAATTAGATTCTCTAACGGTAAAGGCAATATCCTTTGTGTCTTCACGCCCGATAGATTGTAAAATCATATCTACGTTTATACTTTCTTTTGCTAAAGCCGAAAAGATTTTAAAAGCAATCCCTGGAGTATCCTCAAGACCAACCATCGCAATTCTGGCAACATCATTGTCACGAGTTACCCCTCTTATTAACATTTTTTCCATATTTGCAACCTCCTTAACAACAGTTCCTGAAATTTTTTCAAAGCTAGATTTTACTTCCATTTTTACGTCGTATTTCTTTGCCATTTCAACCGAGCGATTATGAAGCACATTTGCACCGAGGCTAGCAAGCTCTAACATTTCATCATATGTGATTTCTTGTAGTTTTTTTGCATCTTTACAAATACGAGGGTCAGCAGTATATACACCATCAACATCAGTGTAAATTTCGCACTTCTCTGCATTCATAGCCGCCGCAATCGCAACAGCTGATGTGTCACTTCCGCCACGACCTAACGTTGTAATATTATCATATTTGTCAATCCCTTGAAATCCTGCCACGATAATAATACATTTTTTATCAAGTTCAGCTTGCATTCTTTCAGTATCAATTTTTGTAATACGAGCATCACCCGAAACAGGGTTAGTTCTAAAGCCAGCCTGCCATCCTGTAAGTGAGATTACGGGGCATCCAAGCTTTTCGATTGCCATAGCGAGTAATGAACAAGAAATTTGTTCACCACTAGACATAAGCATATCCATTTCACGCTTAGAGGCATTAGGATTAATCTCATTAGCTTTTTCGATTAAGTCATCTGTTGTGTCGCCCTGTGCCGATACAACAACAATAACGTTATTGCCCTCTTTGTAGGTGTCCACGATGCGACTTGCTACATTGTTTACCTTTGCAGCATCTGCAACGGAACTACCGCCGAATTTTTGTACTATTAGTCCCATATATATCCTCCTTAATAAATATTTACATTTTAATTATTATTCACAAATTGTTGCACCATTATTATCAACTTTTAAAATATGCATTTTCCAATCTTTAAGACGAGTGTTTAAAACCTTACTCATATTAATGCCAAAGCGAGTGTTTTTAGTTTTGATAATCGCCACAATAGTTGGCCCCGCTCCGCTTAAATAAACTCCTAAAGCTCCGTTTTGATAACACATTTTAAAGATATTATCCATATATGGAATCAGACGCCGCCTGTACCTTTGATGAAGTTTGTCGCCGATAGCGGTACGAATATTTTCGTATTTCCCCGTAACAAGACTTGCAGTAAGCAAGGCACTTCTGCCCGCATTATAAACCGCATCATTGTGTGATACCGAACGTGGAAGTATTGACCGTGACCGCTTTGTCTGTAAAAAAAAGTTAGGTACAAATGCTACAAAACGCAAATCATCTTTAACACAGGTTTTTACAAACTCCACATGTTTGTGTTGCATAACGTTAACGGTAAACCCTCCTAAAAGTGCAGGTGAAACGTTATCAGGATGCCCCTCCATATCCGCCGCCATGTTAAGAAGTGTGTTCTGGCTAAGTTTTCTGCCGGTTAAAGCGTTTGCCGCCATAAGCCCACCAACGATTCCGGCACTGCTACTTCCAAGCCCACGGGTGACAGGCACTCCATTTTCAAGAGTAATATGAAGCCCTTTTGGCGAATATCCAACTCTATCAAAAACCTTCATCATTGCCTTATAGACAAGATTTCTCTCATCGGTTGCCAAAAAGTCACAGGTGTCATCAAGTATGTCGATTTTTAGCCCCTTACCGGTTTCTTCAACGGTAACATAGTTATACAAAGCAAGGGCGACGCCCATGCTATCATAACCGGGACCCATATTCGCACTGGTTGCAGGGATTCTGATTTTAACCATATTATTCCGACACCAACCTTATTTTACCCAAGATTTTGAAGCTGCTAAGTTCATTTTCGATAAATTTCTTAAACTCATATCCTGTCATTTTTGGTGTAACAATAGCAAATTCATCTTTGTATTTATCTCCGTCAAGAGTAACAACTTCAAAGCCTTTTTTGTTAAAATCGTCGCTACAGCCTTCAAGACGTACATATATTGAAAAATCTTGGTCGTTTGCATCTAAAAGATAACCGTCGACCCCATCACTCCAGCCTAATCGAATATGTGTGTCTTTATGTTTAACACAATCAATAATGTCAGAAACAACCGCACTAGCGGTCGGAAGCGAGCCTGCCCCACGACCATAAAACATAACATCTCCCAATGCGTCACCTTTTACCATAATTCCATTAAACACATCATCAATTCCCGCTAAAGCATGTTCACGCCTTAATATTGCTGGGCAAACTCTGGCATATACGCCATTTTCAACCTTTTTTGTCATGCCCACTAACTTAATTACGCTTCCAATTTTATTTGCATAAGCGACATCTTCAAGTGTGATTTTTGTAATTCCCTCACATTCGATATCATCACTGTTTACAAATTTCCCAAAAGCGAGTGAAGCTAAAATTGCAATTTTACGGCAAGTATCATGTCCTTCAACGTCTGCCGTCGGGTCTTTTTCAGCATATCCTTTTTCTTGTGCGCCCTTTAATGCGGTGGCAAAGGATTCGCCCTCGTTTATCATTTGGGTTAAAATATAGTTCGTTGTACCATTTAAAATTCCTATAACATCTGTAAGTTCATTAGCAATAAGGCTGGAATACAAAGGCCTTATGATAGGAATTCCGCCGCCGACGCTAGCTTCAAAAAGGTAGTTAAGATTTTTCTCACGTGCAATTTGAAGGAGTTCGGTTCCGTGTTTTGCCACAAGTTCTTTGTTTGAGGTCACAACACTTTTTCCGGCAAGAAGAAGTTGTTTAGTAAAAGTATAGGCAGGGTTTGTACCTCCCATAACCTCTGCAACAACGCCGATTTCGGGGTCGTTTAAAATATCGTTGAAGTCTTTGGTGAAACAGTCGAAAGCACTATCTGTAAAATCACGAAGGTCTAAAATCTTCGCAACCTCAATATCTTCGCCGCTTCGACGTTTCATATTGGCATTATTTATACCGATAAGTTCGCCGACGCCGCTACCCACAACACCAAAACCCATAATTGCTATCTTCATTGGTATACCGTCCCTTTCTAAAAATGTTTCTAAAAATTAGCAAATTCTAATATATTTAGAATTTGTTTATTACAATGCCTGTAACCAGTTTCGGCCAAAAATATGTTGATTTTTGTGGCATTTTTTCATTAGCCAACGAAATCTCTTTTATATCCGAAACTTTTGTAGCGTTAATTAGGAAAGAACATTGATATTCTCCATCTTTAACAGCTTGGATTGCCTCATGCTCATCACGTGTGTAGAATAAATTTTTCTGGTCTGCCATATTTTCGGCATCTATTCCAAAATACTTTTCAAGAATTAAGGTATGAAGTATAGTAACGTCAAGATGCTTATACGCATCGGATTTTCCTTCAATAGCCTTATCAATTATCGATGAATCTTTAAGCTTTAAAAGGTAATAATAATTTTGTCCGGTGTAAAAGGCAAATAGCTTTTCATCAACAGTGTTTCGCAATTTTTCAATCATGATTTCAGCAAAATCACCCTCGGTAAAGTGAATTTTTGAAGCAACAAAATCATCAGTTAAAAATCCAATCGCCATGTTTTCATCAAACCGTTTAAGATTTTTAAGCATTCGATGGGTTGGAAATACAAAAAGTCCACTATCATCCATAGAAACCAGCATCATCATAACATAATCATACGGTTTCGGCGTGGTGTCAGATGGATTTTTAGCACGTTGTTCATTGCGATAATTAAGAGCGGTTTCATACCTATGATGACCATCAGCAATAAAAATTTGCTTCTCTTCAAAAAGGCGAGTAATTTCCGCAAGTGTTTCTTTATCTTTAACAATCCAAATGTTTTGGGTTGCATCTTCCTTTGTGGTAAAGCTTATATCAGGTTCGCCATCCGAATATTTTTCAAGAATATCACCGATTTTTTTATTCTCATCAAGATATAAAGAATAAATTTGGCTCATGTTTGCACCTGTGGTTTCCATAAGGTTAAGACGATCAGTTTTGGCCTTTGAAATAGTCTCTTCATGAGGTAATACAACTTTTTTAGAAAACTCTTCAAGTTGTACAAGGGAAATAATTCCTTTAAGTGAATTTGATTTAGCTCCTGCGGTATTGACTTCGAATAGTTGTTCATAAATATAAAAAACAGGTTCATCCTCATATATAAGAACTTGCTCTTCAATCCATTTGTCAAAATAATCTCGACTTCTGGTATAAGTGTTGTTTTCGGCGTCATCACTGTCAAAAGCCATGCCGTAGTCAAGTCTAATGACGTTATGTTCGTCGCGATTATAAAGTTCTTGCTGTTCCGTAGCCGAAATGATATCATAAGGCGGTGCGGTAACATCGTTTAAATCGCTAAATTTTTCGGTGTTGTACCTAAGTCCCTTAAACGGGATAACTTTAGCCATAAAAATAACTCCCTTTCGTATATGTCAAGCGGAAAATAATCCGCATATTCTCTAATTTTAATAAAAAACTATATAATACAAGAATTCCAACTTACATGATACAATAAAAAACCATTATCGTCAAGCGTTTTTTGAGAGTAATGTGTAAATAATTTCTAGCATTTTCACGGTATTTTTATATCTTATCTACAAATAATAGTATATGTAAGTAGTTAAATAAGCGGTTTTGAAATAGGGAGGTGGAACATATGGGGAAATTTTCAACAGGTTTATTAGCCGGAGCAATGCTCGGAATAGGAATGGCAATGCTTGACAAAAAGACTATGAGAAAAGCAAAAAGAATGATGCATCATGCTCACATGATGAGATAAAAATCACGATTAATTATGCGCAAAACGGCAATTAGGTATTTTAAAATTATCAACAAATGCGTCACCTAAAACGATGTTTTAGGTGACGCATTTGTATGCATTTTTATGAGTTTAATCAATATCCAAAATAAGGTAGATAAATTTCTAAAAAATTTGTATTGACCAATTATATAGTCTGTGATATAATAAATATTGCCATGTTAAATTGGGGCTTTAGCGGTGCCTTGTAACCCTCAATCCGCTATAGAGGGAATGAAAACTTGCTATGAGGTATACTGTTGTTTGGTCTGCCCCATATAAGTGGTGTTGACAATTTGGTCTTGCGCAATTGTGACCTGTGAACCTCGTCAGGGCGGGAACGCAGCAGCGATAAGCAGTAATTATGATGTGCCGCAAGGGCGCCAAATTTGAGCTAACTGTATGGGTAACGCTTGTAGCTGTATATCGATTGCAAGCACATGGTTTTTTTATTTAAAAATTTCTTAAAATGCGAGGGATGGATATGTCTGAAAGTTATCAAGCTTTATACAGAAAATGGCGACCTATGACATTTTCTGATACTGTTGGACAAGAACACGTTTCCACTACCCTTAAAAATAGTATTTTAAATTCACGAATCGCTCACGCATACTTATTTTGCGGTACTCGTGGAACCGGAAAAACCTCAACGGCGAAAATATTTTCAAGGGCCGTTAATTGTGAAAATTCTACAAATGGTGAACCTTGTAACGAATGCGAAACCTGTAAAGGTATTCTAAACGGTAGCATTCTTGACGTATATGAAATGGACGCCGCAAGCAATCGTGGCGTTGACGATATACGTATCATTCGTGATGAGGTAGCCTATACTCCTGCAGGATGTAAATATAAAGTATATATTATTGATGAAGTTCATATGCTAACCGACATTGCTTTTAACGCATTGCTCAAAACTCTTGAAGAACCTCCCAAACACGCCATTTTTATATTGGCTACAACTGAACCTCACAAACTTCCGGCGACAATTTTATCTCGATGCCAGCGTTTCGACTTTCGTCGAATTGGCGTTGATGATATTGCAAAACGACTTACAAAGATATCAGAAGCTGAAAACATAAAGGCAACACCTGACGCTTTAGAACTTATTGCTGAACTTGGTGACGGTTCTATGCGTGATGCACTTAGCATTCTTGACCAATGTGCGGCGTTTGAAATTGCGGAATTACGTACAAGTGACATTGTCGATATTGTTGGTATCGTTGATAAACAAACATTATTTGATATTGCAGATTTTATTATAAAAGGCGATACTGTTAACGCCTTAGTAAAAGCAGACGAATTTATGGCAATGGGTAAAGAAGTTCTTAACTTTTTTGAAGATTTCATTAATCACTTTAGAAATCTTTTAATTTGTAAAGCCGGCGATGATGTATCGGAATTACTTGAAAAAACGGCACAAGCAACCGAAAAATATAAAGCCCAGGCGGCACTATGTACCCTAGGGCAAATATTAAATTTTATAAAAATATTAAGTGAAAATCTATCGCAAGCAAAATGGATGTCAAATCCACAAATCGCTGTTGAAATGGCTATTGTAAAGACGTGTACGCCACAATATAATACGGATACCGATGCTTTAATTGCACGAATAGAACGTCTTGAACATGCAATATCTAACGGCGTCTCTGTGGCTCATGAACCTCAAATATCTCAAGTACCTAAAGTGCCAAATATTGATAATATTGAAAAATCTAACAAAATTACTGCTAAACAACCTGAACAAACTACAGGTCAGGTTGTTCCACCATGGGAAGATGAACCGGTCGAGGCAACAGAATACCATTCACCATTGCCAAAAGCAGAAAAGAAAACGCAAGTATCTGATTCAGATTTGACCTCCTTTGATAATTGGAACCAATGGAATGAAGCTTTAGAATCAGTAAAAGACGAAAGCAAAATGCTCTATGTTTTCTTATATAAGGGAACTGCTCGAGATTTAGGTGACACTATTGAAGTTACTGTAAAGACCGAGGCGGCCTATAACAAAATATCGACCGCCAGCGGAATTGACTATTTAAGCAAATTATTTTCTCGTATTTCAGGGCAACAAAAACGTGCATCTGTTGTGCTTTATGATAGTACGAAACCTGAAAAATCACCCAACGCACATGCGTCTATCTTAGATTTAGCAAAAAAGAAAGATATGCTTGGCGATAAAATGAATATAGTAGAATAACGAAAACTTTAATTATATAGGAGGAACAAGAAATGGCAAAAGGCGGATTTCCAAAAGGTATGGGCGGTATGGGCGGAGGAAACATGAACCAAATGATTAAACAAGCCCAAAAAATGCAAGAACAAATGGCTCAAATGCAAGAGGATTTAGAAAATAAGGTATACACTGCAACAGCAGGCGGGGGTGCCGTTACGGCGACAATTTCAGGAAAAAAGGAATTAAAAGAGATAACTTTAAATCCTGACGTTGTTGACCCTGATGATATTGAAATGCTTCAAGATTTAATAGTTGCCGCTGTAAATGAGGGCTTGCGTAAAGCGGAAGCAGACAGTACCGAACAAATGTCATCAATGACCGGTGGTTTGAAAATTCCGGGATTGTTCTAACTTTTGATATTTTATATTTTTGAAAATTTCAAATTTAATTTAAAGGAAACTTATAAAAATGATAGAAGAAAAGAAGATCGAAAATAATGAACCACTGCATCTTTTTAAGAGAAATTATCTCTTATTTGCGGTCATTGTTTTCGGTCTTTCTAATTATACTGCCTTAAATTTTATGGACATGAAAAAGTTTAATCTTTCTGCTTCATTAATATATTCGTTAACATTTTTCGTCATTTGTATCCTTTTGTTAAATCTTTTGAAAGCTATTCCATCAATAAACCCACATACTATTAGAATTTTTAGACTTTGTATTATATTCTCTTTTATTTTTATGTTAGGAATTTTCCGCATCTATCATTATGAAATAATCCGAAATAGTGACTTTAAAAGCCTTGAAGGAATGACAACAAATGTTTATGGACGTATCACACAAGAACCTGAACTTTCTAAAACGGGCAAAACTCGCAGTACAATTCTTGATGTTTCTCATATTTATAGCAATAAAAAAATCAGCAACGTAAATGGAAAAATGAAACTTTACATCAATACTGAATTTGATGAAGTTTTGCATAAGGGCGATATAATAAGTTGCTATACTGAACTTTCTGTGCCTGATGAAATGTCACATGCTAACGGCTTTGACCAAAAGAAATATATGTTTCAAAATGACTGCTATTACACCGGGTTTGCGAAAAACGTTATTTCTATTCCGACATATATTCGAAAGAAAAATACTCTCCCACGGACAATAGATAGTATTCGAAACAGCCTAATATCTTCTGTCGATAACACTCTTCATGACACTAATTCAGCGGCTTTGTTAAAAGGTATTTTGATTGGCGAGACAAACGATATAAGCGATGAAGATTATACAAATCTATCTCGTTCAGGGTTTGTACATATCGCCTCTGTTTCAGGACTGCACGTCATGTATTTATTTTTAATGCTTTCAAAATGTTTCGGGCTTCTTAGATTAAAAAAGCGTTTTATAAACATCTTTGCAATTCCAATTTTAATTATTTTTGCTGCAATGGCGTATTTTTCTACCTCCGTTTGCCGTGCAACAATAATGATGATAATTTTCTTAATGGCCTTTAATTTTGGACGTGAACCAAACAGTTTGGCAGCTTTAGCTTTATCTGCACTGATTTTAATATTGTCAAACCCATATACACTTTTTAACCTTGGCTTTATATTATCATTTTCAGCGACATTTGGAA
>JAVXFE010000008.1:0-18340 GCA_036658075.1 Oscillospiraceae bacterium | reverse complement strand
ACACTATCGTTTGTGAGAAATGTGCAGAAGAAATCGAAATTAGTGGCGATGACCTTGAAGATATCGCATCAGGTGCTTTCCATTGCCCTAACTGCGGTGAAATTGTTGAAATCGACTTTAGCGGATGTGACTGTGGCTGTGAATGTGGCGATGGTTGCGACTGCGAATAATTTCTCAAAACTTTAATAAAATTAAAAACAATAAAACAGGGGAGCTTGTGTTGCAGGCTGAGAGGAAGTTCTAAAACTTTGACCCTTTAACCTGATGCGGATAATGCCGCCGTAGGAAATCATATGTTGATTCTTTCGGAGATGCCAAATCAGGCATCTCCTGTTTTTATTTATTCCTAAATTTGAAAGGATGTGACAGAGAAAAGCTCACGGTTAATCCGTGCCTGGCAAAGGGGAGCTACTTATGTCTTGTATAACAGCGATGGGAAGCCGTGTTCCGGCGTGAGAGGAGACCAATCAGTCTCGACCGCTTTTCCTATGAATAAACTTTTATTCATATAAACCTCAGGGAAGCGTTTGCTGTTATTGCCGTTTTCTCTGCATTATTTCAAAGGAGTTTTTAAAATGAAAAAAATTAATATTAAGAAATTAACACTTACCGGCCTTTTTTGTGCCGTTGCCATTGTTGGAAGTATGTTTTCCTTCCCTGTATTCGGAAGCAAATGCGCCCCGATTCAACATACAATAAACATTCTTTGTGCCGTGCTTTTAGGTCCTGCCTATGGCATTGGTGTCGCCTTTGTATCAAGTCTAATACGCAATATTTTAGGTCTTGGAAGCTTAATGGCATTTCCGGGAAGTATGTTTGGTGCATTATTGTGTGGTCTGGTTTACTATAAAACAAAAAACCTTCCGCTTACACTTATTGCTGAAGTATTTGGCACGGCAATTCTCGGAGGACTATCTGCGTATCCTGTTGCACTGTTGTTTATGGGAAAAAGCAGTGCAAACCTCGCCTTTTATGCGTATATCATACCCTTCTTGATTTCAACGGTAGGTGGTTCGATTCTATCGGGGATTCTTATTTATTCTCTTAGAAAAATAAAAATTTTAAAAAATATACAGGTAAAGCTAGAAAGCTAAATTCCAGACAAAAATTAAGCCCAAGTTTGAGATAAATCTCAAACTTGGGCTTAATATATTTTATTATCTCTATTTTTATTTATCTCTATGACGTAAAAATACAGGAACATCTATGCCGTCATCATCATTAATTTTACTAAATAAGTTTGAAGAGGGAACAACCTTTTCAACAGTTCTTTCAGCAGGTTGTGCTTGCTGTACCGCAGACTGTGTCGGTGCCGCACTTCTAGAACTGCCCATTCCACTAAGGAAACTGCTAAATGGGTTCGCTTCTTGGCTTTGTTCCGCATGAGTAGGAGCATTTCCTTTAAATCCTGTAGCAATAACCGTAATTTGAATTTCATCGCCTAAAGTTTCATCAATTATAGCACCAATGATGATATTAGCATCTGAATCCGCTGCCTCTTCTACAAGTTCTGCCGCCGTTTTAACCTCTAATATTCCAAGGTCAGCTCCGCCAGTAACGTTCAAAATAACACCTTTTGCACCTTCGATAGAAGTTTCAAGCAATGGGCTATGTATAGCCTTTTTAGCAGCTTCTTCCGCTCTTGTTTCACCGCTTGCACGTCCAATACCCATGTGTGCAAACCCAGTATCTTTCATGATAGTCTTAACATCTGCAAAGTCAAGACTAATAAGACCCGGTCTGGAAATAAGATCGGATATGCCCTGAACTCCTTGACGTAAAATTTCATCAGCCATTCTGAAAGATTCAGTAAGTGGCGTTCTGTTCTCGGCAACTTCTAAAAGCTTATCGTTAGGAATAACAACTAAAGTGTCTACTGAAGACATAAGGTCAGAAATTCCCGCATCGCTGTTCCTTTGACGAGTTTTTCCTTCAAACCAAAATGGTTTTGTAACGATACCAACTGTAAGCACGCCCATTTCTTTTGCAACTTCAGCCACAATAGGAGCCGCACCAGTACCGGTACCTCCACCCATTCCAGCAGTAACAAATACCATATCAGCGCCTTTTACAGCTTGTGCAATTTCATCTCGGCTTTCCTCTGCCGCCTTTTTACCAACTTCAGGAACCGCACCCGCACCAAGACCTTTTGTAATTTTTTCACCAATCTGAATCTTTTGTGATGCCTTGGATAAAGCTAAATCCTGCTTGTCCGTGTTAATAGCAATGAATTCTACACTTTTTACCTCTGCTTCTATCATTCTGTTGACTGCGTTATTACCACCGCCGCCTACTCCGATTACTTTAATTTGTGCAGGGTTTGTTGCTTCTGTATCAAACTGAAACACAATATTTCCTCCTAACTATATTCTATCATATGTCACCGAATCACGGCAAGCCATGATAAATCTAAATATTCTGATTTTAACGTCCATATTATCTCAAATTAAATCTTACTACTAATTATACCATTAATTTTCAGTTTGTAAAGGGAATTTTGAAAATTTTTTAAATTTGTTACATTTTCACTATAATATTTCCCCACTTGTACCCATTCCTCGTGGAGCTTGTGTTTTTTCTGGCTCTTTAGATTTTTCAGGAGTAGGGGTAGCCTCTTCAGACGGTTCTTGTGTTGGTTTTGCAGTAGCTTTTGCCTTTTCAGAGGGTTTTGGTGTTTCAGAAGCCTTCGGTTTGCTTGATGCTTTTGGCTTTTCAGAGGCACTTTTTTTCTCGCCATCTTCTTCCTCTGTCGCATTTTCGTTTGCCGATTTGTCTTCACCTTCTTTATTTTCGCCGTTTCCGGTCACTTTTTTCACATCTACAGGTTTTATCTCTTTTGGTTTTTCATTGTTCGGAGAACGAACATAAAGATTTTCACCTCTAAAGTCCATTATTGCATGTTCATACGGCGAAATATTTTTGTCAATAACTGTAGCTAAAAACACGCTCTTGTATTTAAAGTTATCAAAAGTTCCAACCCATAATTCAAGTCTGTCTTCTATTTTCAACTTAACATCAGTCATATTTCGCACATCTAGCATCGTGGTTTTATCAAGCAGCTTTGCCTCATTTAAAAGATTTAAAGCGTTCATTACGATTTCCAAATTCCCCGCATCCGAACTCGATATGTTTTGCCCAACATGTGCATTTTCCAGCTTTAAGCCATACACAACAGGTAGCTTATACGCACGCTTTGGTGCATCTGAAGGGGTAGGTATCGGTGTCGCTTCAGCCTGCTTTTCTTCACCGTTTTTATCTCCGCCTTCCTCATCTGTTGGCTTTGGAGATTCGCTGGGCTTTGGAGATTCACTGGGTTTTGGAGATTCGCTGGGTTTTTCAGAACTTTTGGGATTTTTTTCTCCTTCAGTTTTTTCTTTATTTTCTTTATTTTCTTTAGACTTTTCCTCTTCCGTTTTTTTTGCCTCATCTACCAAATATGGATTATCATATGTAATATTTTGAATCGCTCCAGGGTCGTCTACAACTTCTAAAACCTTTGATTCAAGGTCTACAACCATCATTTTTCCTTCATCATAGAAATATGCCGCCGCATTGCTCTCTTTTACCCAAATTTTTATCTTGTTTGGGAAGATTCTACGAACATCTGAATCTTGGACATAAGAAATTTTACCAACCTTATTTTTTATGGCACCCATATCAACCGCAAAAATATTTCGACCTATGCTCTCATTTGCAAGACTAATAATATCCTCAGAGGAAATCTTTTGGTTACCTTCACAGAAAACTTCTTTAACCGTAAAAACAGGAGAACAGAACAAACCTACAATAATTCCGGCACACACCAAAATAAAAACGCCAATAACGAGCGTCCGCTTTCGCCTAATCTTCATATGCTTTTCCGCATCGCCAGTTTTCGTTAACGATTTTTTGCTTTCCATGGCTTGTCCCTCCGTTTTTTAAAGTTTAGCGAGCTATATAAGCTCGCCAACGCCTCTATAAATATCCGCATCTAAAAATTTTAAATCTCTTTCTATACTCTCATAGCCACGGTCTATGTATTCAATGCCACTAACGTGCGTTACGCCTTTGGCACATAGTCCTGCTATTACCAGTGCTGCACCGCCACGCAAATCCGCCGCCACAACATCTCCGCCACAAAGCCCTTCTACGCCACTTACAATTGCTGTTCTGCCATCCACGCTTATATCGGCACCCATACGCACAAGGTCATTCACATGGTGATAACGATTATCAAAAATCGTCTCCGAAAACACCGTTGTGCCTTTTCCGCAACACATCGTTGCCATAAGTTGGGACTGTACATCTGTAGGAAATCCTGGATATGGCAAAGTTTTTATCATTCCCACCGCACAAGGTTTTCCTTTCATGCTTACTCGAATCCCATCATGCAATACCGCAACTTTGCAGCCTGCGTCCTCGAGAACAGACAAAACAATTCCTATATGCTCTGGAATTATATTTTCAATAACTATATCTCCGCCACACGCCGCCACCGCACATCCATAAGTTGCCGCCACAATCCTATCCGCCACAACCGTATATTCGCCACCATGTAAGCTTGTTACACCATTAATTTTTATCGTATCGCTTCCAGCACCACGAATATCCGCACCCATAGTGTTTAAGAAATTTTGTAAATCCACAATCTCCGGTTCTCGAGCGGCGTTTGCAATAGTAGTGGTTCCTTTCGAGGTTGCCGCAAGCAACATTATGTTTTCAGTTGCCCCAACGCTTGGAAATATAAGCGTCAAGTTCTGAGGCAAAACCATATCTAATTTACAATTTATGTATCCGCACCCTTCGTTAATTTTAACGCCTAAGCGTGCCATTGCGTTTAAATGCATATCAATGGGACGTGCGCCAAGCTTGCACCCACCGGGATAACTAACCTGTGCTTTTCGCATTTTTGAAATAATAGCACCTAAAAAAATCACTGACGAACGCATTTTTCGCATTAGCCTATCCGGAATATCAAAGTTTTTTATGTTCTGCGAATTTATTATAGCTGTGCCATCACAATATTCAACATCACATCCTAAATGCTCCAAAATTTCAAACGCAACACGCACATCTTTCAAGTTTGGACAATCGTGTATCACGCATGTACCATTTGCTAAAAGAGATGCCGCCAATATTGGCAAAACCGCATTCTTTGCACCATGCACACGTACTTTTCCAATTAGCTTTTTTCCTCCACTTATAATTAGCTCTTCCACGTTTTACACCTCCAAGTCTGCACAATGTAGTATATGCAAAACGTTTAAAGGTGTTACGACTAGAGGATTTTCTTGACCTCGTTATAAATTTTTTCAGTCGCTTCAATTGTTCCCATCTTTTTTGAGGCTTTTTTCATATTTAGCAACTTTTCTGGGTTTTCTGTCATATTTAAAATTGTTTTATTTAGCATTTGCATAGTAAAATCCTTTTCTAATATTACAACGGCCCCACCGCCGCTTTCAATAGCACGTGCGTTATACTCTTGATGATTCCCGGTCACATATGGTGACGGCACCAATATCGCCGGCTTTCCGAGTGCCGTAAGCTCCGCCAAAGTACTTGCTCCTGCTCGTGATACAACAACGTCAGCAGCGCTCATGACAATTTCCATATCATATATGTATTCGCTAACTTTAATTCCTTCTAAAGTGTTCACATCAATACCATTCTCTTTAAATCTATTCATTACATCATCTAGTTGATGAAACTTTCCTGTACCCATAATTATCTGATACTTTTTTTCATTGGCTATGTTCGAAATCCAATCCACTATAGTTTTGTTAAAATCCCTTGCACCTAAACTACCGCCAAATATAACAATAAAGGGACGTGCATCAAGCATTAGCCGTCGCCGTGCCTCAAATTCGCCTGTAGCAAGAATCGATGGCCTTACAGGGTTCCCTGTTAAGACTGAGTTTTTACAATTTTTCAAATATTTTTTTGCATCATCAATCCCAAGAGCCACCGTGTCAACATATTTTGCCAAAATTTTTGTAGTTATACCTGGGAAGGCGTTAGATTCATGAATCAATGTAGGAATTTTCATTTTTGCCGCCGCATACAAAACAGGACCCGAAACATATCCGCCCGTTCCTATTACCACATCAGGCTTAAAATCTTTTATTATCTTTTTGGATTTTATTATACTGGCAGGCATCTCGTAAAAATTTTTAAAGTTCTGCAAATTCATACATCGTTCAAAGCCATGGATTTTTATAAACTCTATTTCATATCCACTTTTAGGCACAAGTTCCGCCTCTAAGCCCTCTGTTGTGCCTACAAATTTTATTGTCGCACCCTGTTCATAATCACTTATATAATTGGCGATTGCTAATCCCGGGTTAATATGACCCGCTGTACCGCCACCTGCAAATAAAATTCTCAAAATACCGCCTCCACTATGTTATTTTTTGTGATTGTCGTGACACGTTTAATACAATTCCCATTTCAGTCATGGTAATTGTTAAAGCGGTACTTCCAAAACTAAAGAACGGAAGTGGCATTCCTGTAACAGGTATCGATGATGTAACAACGGCAATGTTAATCAAGGCTTGAAAAGCCACGATTCCAATAATTCCTGTAACCAATAATGTGCCAAACAAATCTGGAGCCTTTGCAGCAATTTTTATTCCACGGAACGCTAAGTATATAAACAACCCAATGACTATTATCGCTCCTAACAAACCGAGTTCTTCTGCCAACACCGAAAATATAAAGTCGTTTTGCGGTTCCGGCAACGACATATATTTTTGGCGACTTTGACCTAAGCCCACACCGAAAATTCCGCCTGAACCTATTGCATATAATGATTGAACAATCTGCCATCCATCACCTGCGGCGTCTGCAAAAGGATTTAAAAATGACATAACTCGTGCAAGTCGATATTCTGACGTAAAGACCATCGCACAAGCACCAACAAGTGCCGGAATTCCAATATAAAAGAAATTCTTTATTTTTGCACCGCCAACAAACAAAATCAGCATTGCTGTACACGATATAAGCACAATACAACTAAAATGCGGTTCTGCCGCTAATAGCAAAACAAAAAGTCCCAGCACGCCAATGTATGGCAAAAAGCCTTTTACAAAATGCCCTAAGTTATCTTGATACGTAACAAGACTGCTTGCAAAAAATATAATCACGGCAATTTTTGCAACCTCTGACGGTTGGAAACCAAAAAGCCAACGTGTAGCACCACCTGCCGTTGTTCCAAGACCCGGCACAAGAACCATTCCTAACAAAACAAGGCTTAATACGAGTATAGCAATCGAACATTTAGCTATACGCTTATAGTCAAAAATTGACATAACATACATTCCAAGTGTACCAATAAGCAAACCGCCCAACTGCTTTTTAAAATACCAAAGACTATCGCCAAAATTTGAATACGCCCTGGCGGTGCTTGCACTAAATAACATCATAAGTCCAAAAGCTAAAAGCACACACACCACTGTTAAAAATGGATAATCTACCGTTCCCTTTCGAGAAAACATCTTTCGTATTTCACGATTGCTAACGAGAGAGTTTCCGGTGTGTCGAGAGTTATACCTGGGAGATGTAGACGACACCGCTGTTGTTCCCCGCATAGGCTGCCTTTTAACACTACGATTTTTCACCCTTTGCGGTGGCGACACCGGTCGCCGTCTGTTTCGCTCTCTCATTAATTTCACTCTCCTTTTTAAAACGTTTTATATTTTATTAAGCCAAAAAATACATTATTGCACAAAGTACAACTGTAACCCCTGTAAACACAGCCACAACTGTAACTTCGTTCCAGCCACACATCTCAAAGTGATGGTGAATAGGACTCATTTTAAATATGCGTTTACCTGTTAATTTAAAGGAAGCAACCTGCATAATAACAGATAAAGATTCCATAACATAGACAAACCCCACAATCAGCAGTGTAAGAGGCTGTTTCAATAATATAGCTATACCGCATACCGCTCCGCCCAAAAACAGTGAACCCGTGTCACCCATAAAAGCCTTTGCAGGTTTCCAGTTGTATATCAAAAACCCTGCTAAACTTCCAATGAGTGTAGCGGCAAAAAATGCAATCCCTGGATTTTTAAGTTCATCAGATAAAATCATAAAGAATATGGCAATTACTATTGTAATAGATGTAGCGAGTCCATCAAGTCCATCGGTTAAATTAACGCTATTAACCGTTGCTAAAATAACTATAACTATAAATGGAAGGTAGAATATTCCAAGGTCTAAGCTATCATTTATAAAAGGAATATCGATGTATGTTCCAACCCCAGTGCCAAAAGCAACCCATACCGCAAATCCTAAAGCCACCAAAAATTGAAGTGAAAACTTTTGCTTTGCAGTAAGACCCAGATTCCTCTTTTGTACAACTTTTATGTAATCATCAATGAATCCAATTACGCCAAACCCAAGCGATACAATAATGAGCATAATCACATCAAAAGTGTTGCCGCCGCCATAATTCAAAGAATCTCTAAGCAAATAACAAATCGGGAAAGCTAACACTATGGCTACAATAAATATAAAACCACCCATAGTTGGTGTACCCGACTTTGACGCATGCCACGCCGGTCCCTCTTCACGAATCTCTTGTCCAAACTTTAACTTTCTTAGCATAGGTATGAAAATAATTCCACATATAATCGCAATTAAAAATGAAACCACACCACCAATAATTTGCATTTGCATAACTTTTATCCCCCTTAAATCGTACCTATATAATCAGCAATTTCTTCAAGGCGCATTCCCCGTGAACCTTTAACAAGTACCATATCGCCTTTTTTTAAGATATTATTAAGTTCTTGTATAAGTTCTGAATTATTCGAAAACGAATGCACCTCTTCCGAATCCATTCCATTTTCAATTGCACCCGATGCAATATATTTTCCATTTTCACCTACAGTAATCAAGCAGTCGACGGCCGACTCAGCCACAAGATTTCCAATAGCCAAATGCTCACTTTTAGAAATATCGCCAAGTTCAAGCATATCCGCCAAACACGCAACGCATCGAGGTCTATCTCCATCACCATCTGCCAATAATGAAAGAACTTCTAACCCGGCTTTCATTGATGTTGGACTTGCGTTATAACAATCTTTAATCACTGTATAATTTTCATATCTTATAACATTTTGTCTAAGTCCGCTGGGGGTAAAGTCTCGAATGCCCTTTATTATATTATCAACGTTTACATTATATTTAAGTCCAATCAAAATTGCCGCTAAAGCATTATAAATATGATGTGTACCCGGGGCGTTTATAAAAATCTTATAATCTCGCCCTTCAATTCCAACAATAAACTCACTGCTATCCGAATATGATTTTATGTTATGTGCCACAATATCCGAATTGATGTTTTTAATGCCAAAGGTAAGCGTTTCAAACCCTATCTCATCTTTTGCTTTATAAAGCATATCATCATCACCGTTTATTATAACGGTTCCATCAATCGGTAAGCCTTCTAAAATTTCAAACTTCGCCTTTTTTATATTTTCACGACTGCCTAAATGTTCTATGTGTGATACACCAATATTTGTAATAATAGCCGTGTCTGGCTTCGCAATTTTGGTTAATCTTGAAATTTCGCCAAAGTCGCTCATTCCCATTTCAATAACCGAAATTTCGTCATCGCCACTAAGCCCTAATATCGTCAGTGGCAAACCAATTTCATTATTAAAATTACCAGCCGTTTTATGTGTTTTATATCTTTTTTCTAAAACGCTGGCAACCATTTCCTTTGTAGAAGTCTTGCCGACGCTGCCCGTGATTCCAATAATAGGAATATTAAACAGTGTACGATAATATTCAGCAATATCCCTAAGTGCCTTGTATGTATCTTTAACACGTATAATAGGGCAACCTGAAAAGTCACCCTCGCCCTCAGCTACAATAGAACAAATCGCTCCGCTTTCAGTAGCAGTTTTTACAAAAGTATGCCCATTATATTTGTCGCCTTTAAGTGCAATATAAATCGCACCCTCTATAATATTCCTAGAATCTTTTGAAATATCTTTAACGATTTCGTCAGCATCACATCCAACAATTTCGCCATTTGTCACTTCTGCAACCTTTTTTATTGTAAGTCGCCATTCCAACAGAATCACCCCATACTAAAAATTTACTTCTGTACCCAGAAGCTAGCGAACTATTTCTCTCTCATCAAAGTGAATTGTGGTATCACTTAAAATCTGATAAGTTTCATGACCTTTTCCTGCTAATAATATTATATCATCTTTTTTTGCATGGTCAAGTGCATATTCTATTGCCGCAAACCTATTTGTAACAACTTCATATTCACCGCCACCCATCTTCACACCCACAAGGACGTCTTTTATTATACTATCCGGGTCTTCTGAACGAGGATTATCACTTGTAACAATGCAAAAATCGGATAATTCAGATGCAATTTTCCCCATTTTTGCACGTTTACTTAAATCTCTATCGCCACCGCAACCAAACAGGGTTACAACCCTGCCCTTTGCAAAGCCTTTTATAGTGTTTAAAACATTTAAAAGCCCATCAGGAGTGTGTGCATAATCTATTATTACTGTATAATCTTCATTTATATCAACAACTTCAACACGTCCTTTTACGCCATTGGCACGACGCAGGCCGTCTACCGCCTTGTTAAAATCTATACCCGTGGCAACCAAACAGCCAAGTGCGGTAAGTCCATTGTACACCGAAAACTTCCCTGGTGTTTCAAGAGATGCATGACGCTTTTCGCCATTATATTCGGCAGTAAATTCTACTCCATTTTCGTCTAATACTATTTCAGAAGCACGTATATCGCAATCATTTTCAATTCCAACGGTTATCATTTTTTCACATTTTACATGTTCGGCTAAATATTTACCGCCGCCATCGTCAATATTTATAACTCCGGTTCCGCTAATATCAAACAATATCCCTTTCGCCTTTAAATAGTCTTCCATCGTCTTATGAAAATCCAAATGGTCCTGGGTTATATTTGTAAAAGCACCAACATCAAAATGACAAGCCGCCACCCTATCTAAAGCAAGTGCGTGCGACGAAACTTCCATAACAACATACGTGGCACCCTCATCTTCCATGGTTCTAAAAAGCTGCATAAGCTGCAAAGAATCAGGAGTCGTATGCTTTGAAGGAATAACCACATCTCCAATCATGTTTTGGTTTGTACCAATAAGTCCAACCTTGTTTCCAAACTCCTCTAAAATTGATTTTATCAAATATGTAGTAGTGGTTTTTCCGTTGGTTCCTGTCACGCCAATCAACTTAAACTTTGCATTCGAATAATCATAGAAGTTTGCCGCAAGATACGCTAGCGTACAACGTGCATTTTCTACAATAACACACGTTACACCAATATCTCCAAGGTCACGTTCAGCAATAATGGCAGATGCTCCTTTTTTAATAGCATCCGGAGCATACTTATGTCCATCGGTTTTAAACCCCGGAATACAAACAAATAGGTTTCCGGGCTTTATCTCGCTTGAATCAAAACAAATTCCACTAATGCTCATCTGCGTGCTTCCGCTTACAGATTTTACATCTATTCCTTTTAATAATTCAACCAATTTCATGCTGTTTTCCTCCACATCTTTCAAAGTTAATCCTTCGCATCACTATATTGGAAATCTAAAACAATTACCGTTCCGGGTTCAACCATAGTCCCGGCTTTCGGTGACTGTGCTGAACACGAGGCACTTCCGCTATTTGCGACGCCGTTAATTTTTGCATTTAATCCTTCGCTTGTTATTGCTGCACTTGCGTTTGCAACAGATTCTCCAACAACTTTCGGAACTTCAATCGAGCGATTTGCACTTTCACCTTCAGTGTATGCCACAACCGCTGAACCGACCGCAAGCTTAGTGTGTGCTTTTGGAATCTGGTCTACCACTAAATCGGTATCACCTTTAAACTTAATTTTTAATTCCTGTTCTGAAAGAATTTTTGTTGCTTCCTCTTTTGTTTTTCCTGAAATATCAGGAACTTCTATATCTACAAACTTCTTCTCATCTTCGCCATATTCAGGTTCAACATTTAAGTATCTTAAAGTTTCTTCCATTATATTTTTTACGACAGGTGCCGCAATCTGACCACCATAATATGAACTCCCCTGTGGGTCATCAAGCAAAACCAAACACGCAACTTGTGGGTCATCTGCTGGTGCAAATCCTATAAATGATGCAATATACTTATTATTTCCACGTGGCACTTTTTCAGAAGTTCCTGTCTTTCCAGCAATCCTATATCCAGCAAGATACGCATTTTTACCGCCACCTTTGGATACAACCGATTCAAGAATTTCGCACATGGTATCACTTGTTTTTTGTGATATAACCTGACGCACAATTTCCGGTTCTTTAGCTGAAACTATGCCCATATCTGAATTTACTACCTCTTTTACAAGGTGTGGCTTCATAAGCTTTCCGCCGTTAGCAATCGCACTTACCGCTGAGATAAGTTGAAGTGGCGTAACGTTAAAACTCTGTCCAAATGACGACGTCGCCAAATCCACTTCGTTAAAGGTTGCCGGGTCATGAGATATACCCGCCGTTTCACCCGGGAGTTCTATTCCTGTCTCTTCGGTAAACCCAAAAGCTTTTACTCCCTCTAAAAATCGTTCTTTCCCGATTTTTTTACCGATTTGGATAAACGCTGGGTTACAAGAATTTTGAACAGCCTCTGCAAACTTTTGTGTACCATGACCACTTGTATTCGCACAGTTAATTTTCCACGTTAAAACTTGTATTGACCCTCCACATGTAAAGACATCTTCAAGCGTACATGCGCCTGTTTCAAGAGCTATTGACGCTACAGCCGCCTTAAAAGTTGACCCTGGTTCATATGAATCAACAACAGCTTTATTTCGGCGAACAGTCTGTATCATTTCATTAAATTTCTTATTATATTCGTCCCCCTTGCTGTCTTTTAGTTCTTGTTCTGCATTCGGGAACTTTTCTTTTATTGCATCTGTAATTTCAAATGGTGCGTTTAAATCATAATCTGGCTTGCTACTCATTGCTAAAATTTCGCCCGTTTTCACATCCATAACAATGGCAGCGGCGCCCTCTTGCACTTTATTTTCAATTCGTGCATTTTCAAGGTTTTTTTCTACATAATGTTGAATTACTTCATCAATAGTTAAAACCACACTATTTCCATCTTGTGCCGCAATATAATTTTCATAATTCCCACCGGAGTCAAGCCCTGTGGATTGTTGTGTTGAAACCACACGTCCCGGAACTCCACTAAGCTCATCATCGTACACGCTTTCGATTCCCTCTAAGCCCTGGTTATCGTTACCTACAAACCCAATAACATGTGAACCTAAATTATTAAATGGATAGTATCTTTTAACATCATCAACGAATGTAATTCCCTTTAATTTGTTAGTATCAATATAATTTCTAAGTGCGTCCGCAACTTCTTTATCGACTTTTTTCTTTATATATTCAAAACTGCTCTGTTTGTTAATTTTATCAACAACGGCACCCTTTTCAAGGGTTAATATCCCTGCAATATCTCCGCCAACTTTATCGATGCTTAACCCAACATCGCTAATACTTTGTCGCAAATTTGCCGGGTAAATACTAACAGTTTCTACTGTTATGTTGCTAGCTAAGACTTTATGATTTCGGTCGTATATATCGCCACGTTTGGCACTTACGGTATTGTCGCTTGTTTGTTGTTCAAGGGCAGCTCTTGAAAGCTTCTCGCCATCCACAATTTGTAGCCACGCCGTTCTAAATATAAGTAACACAAAACATATAACAAAAACAATTAACACACCCGCAATTTTTTTCCTTTGAATCAGAAGGCTCTTCTTTTTATCCATGTCATACCTCCTCTAAATAATGCGACGGACACGGCGAACCGTGTCCTTGTAATATGTATATTTTCACATTTTAAATATATGTATAAATTTGTTATTTTAGCATTTGAAACGCACGAATTAAAGTTCCGGGCATTCCCATAATCGCCGTGCTTTCAGAATTTTTAGCAACCTCTATAGGTTCACTTTTGTCTCCCATGTTCATGTCAACATAAATCACCTGTGCCGTGTCCGGTTTTACCATTCCAAGCTGATTTATTGCAATGTTTTCAAGAGTTGCCGTTTCGATTGATTTTCCAATTTTAGTTTGTATATATTGATTTTGTGAAACTATTTTATTGTATTCACTTTCTAAATTCCGTGCCATTTCATTAGCCTCAAGAATCATAGAATATCTATATAAAAGGGTAAAACACAAACCAAACACCAAAGCTATAATTGCCGCTGTACGCAACATGTGTTTGTTGCCTTGTTTGGCTTTTTCGGCTTTTTTTACAAGTTTTTTATTTTCTGTATATATCGGTTCTGCAATTAAATCTTCACGTTGAATTCCAGGTCGTGTTTGTGGCGGCTGTGGCCATTTATACACATTATTCACCGTGCGTCGTGTTTTTGTAGATGTTGGCAACATAAACCCCCCTCATAATTTTTCTATAACCCTTAATTTTGCACTATGGGCTCTATTATTTTCATCTAACTCGTTATTTCCTGCCAGAATAGGCTTTTTATTGATAATTTTCACCTTTGGACTGTTTCCGCATATACAAATCGGAAATTCTTTAGGACATGTACATCCCGTAGCGAGTTCAGCAAAAGTTTGCTTTACGATTCTATCTTCTAATGAATGAAAGGTTATTATTGCCAACCTTCCTCCAACTTTTAGAGCTTTTACAAAATCAGAAATAGCTTCGCTTAATCCGTCAAGCTCATGATTAACTTCAATTCGAATAGCCTGAAACGTACGCTTTGCAGGGTGCTTGTCCGCATACCTTGCAGCTGGCGGAAATGACTTTTTAATGATTTCACTAAGTTCAGAAGTCGTTTCGATTGGCTTTTCTGCACGTGCTAAAATAATGTTTTTTGAAATCTTCCGTGCGAACTTTTCTTCACCATATTTAAATATAATTTGGGTAAGCTTGTCCTCGGCGTATTCATTAACCACCATATAGGCATCAAGTTTTGCATCCATATCCATCCGCATATCCAAACGTGCATTCATATTATAGCTAAACCCACGTTCTGGCATATCGAGTTGTGGCGACGATACTCCCAAATCCAAAATGGCACCATCTATGTTTTTTATGTCAAGATTCTCCAGCACAGAAAGTACCGAGAAAAAGTTATTATGTACAATATTAATGTTGCATTCGTATTTCGAAAGACATTGCGTTGCCGCTTCTATCGCCACGGTGTCACGGTCGATACCAACAAGGCGTCCGTCTTTTGATAATTTTTGACAAATAAGCGACGAATGTCCGCCACCGCCTAAAGTTCCATCTACATACACGCCATCATTTTTAACCTTTAGCATGTCTACACTTTCATCAAGCAACACAGATATATGTTTAAATTCCATTATAATCCGAACTCCTCCATCGCCTTTGCGATTTCATCAGCCTCAAAATTAGAGTCCGAATTGTATTCAATCCATTTTTCTCTGTCCCAAATTTCCGCATTTTTATATGACCCTACAACGGTTATCTCTTTTTTTAGTCCCGCATATTCACGGTGACTCGGTGGCACAACAATACGGCCTTGCGAATCAAGTTCGCATTCATTGGCTCCGCTGGCAAAAAAGTGCAAAAGTTTCCTGTGCTTAGTAGGGTTTTCAGCAATAATCTTCTCCATAAACTTTTCCCATTCCGCCTTAGGATAAATTGAGATACAATTATTAAGCCCTTTTGAAATGACAAAGGACTGCCCTAAATCTTCACGGAACTTGGACGGAATATTAACTCTGCCTTTTACATCAATGTTCTGATTATACTCACCTAGTAGCATCTATGTCACCTCCAAAGCCAATTTTGGGAATATATAGCAGGTTAAAGCTCGAATTTAATATAATTAATCTATTTCGATACACTTTGCCCCACTTTGCTCCACTTTTATTTAATTCTACTACAATATTAGGAATAATGCAAGTCTTTTTCTGAAATAATTTGAAAAATTTTAAAGAAATTTTGAAAATCTGAGAGGTCCTTATAAAAAAAGTTATAAAAAAAGTTGGTCATTTTATATTGCAAGTTATAATACAAAAAGAGAATTGTCAAAACGCTTGACAATTCTCTTAATATGAAGCATCATACTTTGTGTTTAGCGATCGCATAACACGTGTGAATACCGAGCATTTAAAGCTTTTCACGGTATTCGGGTGGAGTTCGAGGAGGGGGTCATCTCCCCGATGACTTTTTGGTTCAGACAAAAAATTTGTAGGGAACGATGCCTACATCGTTCCCTACACGTCCTGATTAAACGGATAGTTTACCGTTCTTTAATATTTTTTAATTCTTAAATTTTACTAGATAATTCCCTTATTTTGTTATTGCTTTTACATATGGCGTCATTGTGCTTATACCATCCCAAAACATAAACTTGTATTGACAGTCGGCACTTTCCGTTCCGTCCAACATTTGGATTGGTGCTGATGTTGCATTTGAGGCAACTTGAAAGCTGTCCTTTACCTCTGTTTTTACTAAGATTTTATTTTTATATGTTGCAACTATCGGATATACCGTAACGGCAGTTGGTGAATTATTATTAAACGTTGCCATCGTTTTAGTTTGCTCCATAGAAATTTTTACATCTTGGGGTGCATAATTTAAATAAAACGCCATAGCATGTGAAGGTGCCGCACTTGTGGTTATTTTTACACCACTTTTCGTGTCACCACCGACAAGTATAGGACTGTTTAAATCGCTATTTGGGGTTGAGGTCTCATTAAACGTCATGCATTTTCCGCCTGTTAATGCTAAAAATGGGTGTTTTTTATCAACTTCATAATTCTGAAACTCAATCGCCACTCCCATTTTATGACCCGCACTATTAATTTGATTACTTTCTTCATATGTATTTATAATGTCATCGTCAATATGCCAAACGGCAATTCCGGGACTTGGAAACATTTTTTCAATAGGCTTATCAAAGCCGGTGAATTGACGGTTTTCTACTAAAAAATACTCCTTTGGGTCAGATGTCGGAATCTTATAGACATTATAATCACCACTGGCAAAAGCATTTGACAGATACCTTTCACTACTATTTGGGTCAAGAACTATAGGGTCGATCCACCCTAACTCAACCTTACACCATGCGTCTAAATAAGAAGGTGTAGTGCCCGACACTTCACCAACATTTGCACCCCATAAACCACTTGCCATAAGGCTTAAACATCCAATTCCGGGCGTTGGGTCAGTTTCGTTGGTTAGCGTATTATAAAGGTCAGGAAGTCCAAGTGCGTGACCTAACTCATGGCATAAAGTTCCAATTTCAAGATGTCCTGTTTTGTTTCCTGAAAATGATAAAAGTTCACCCTGCATGATATATGTTCCATTAATGGGTTTAGTTCCAAGAGTGCCATTACGCAAAAGATTTACACCATCACATATGATATCCTGCTGTATACAATTTGACCATTGATGCGCCCACACACTTTTATCTACAACTCTAGTGGAGGCTTCAAAACCGGCAACAACAAAGCTGATTACCATTTCATCACTCGTGATATATTTATTTTTATCTTTATCGTATTGAGAAAAATCAACGTATTGATTTGCGGCGGCACACGCCTTATGTACAATGCTCATTATACGTGTTTCTTTTTCATCATCATCAAGTGCTTTTTCAGGTTCAGGGTGAGGTATGTCTAACGAAACCTTTACCACACCATCGTTTTGAATGTTTGAGGTTTCATTAGGGAAAACAACAGAGCGTTTGCCATTTGAAACTTCTGTATAATATTTATTTACGCTGTTTTGACCTTCGTCATACATAAGACCGGCCCAAAAAGAATCATTATATCGAGCGTCAAGTTTTTGGTCAGTGAATTCAACCAAAATAGTAAGCAAGTTTGTCTGCTCATTTCCGCCCGTCGGTTCGGCAACATCAGGAATCGCATATTTATTATTTTCCGGAATAACCAATTCATCGTGACGGACAGCGTTTTGTGGGCGTGAATTATTAGTTGCAAGCGCACTGCTAAGTTTAACCTGACCGTTATTTTCTTTTAAAAGGTACGAATAGCCGTTGTCTTTTTCTTCAACAACAAAACCATCTGTATCCACAAGATAGTGAAATTTTTCATCGCCTTTTAACTGCAGCGTAAGTTCTGTGCCGTTTGGTTGGTCTACCGTAAACGAATTCGGACATGCAGGAACGGCGTATGCACTAATGCCAATAACGCTAATCGCCACTGTAAGTATCAAGCTTTTTATCATGTTTTTCATAATTAATCACCTCTATATTAACATTATATCAGAATTCAGAAAAATTGTCTACATTTTTTAAATTAATGTTAGTGTCAGTTAGTGTCAAGTAAACGTTGGCAATTTTTTT
>JAVXFE010000007.1:0-19425 GCA_036658075.1 Oscillospiraceae bacterium | reverse complement strand
CTTTTCAAAAGCCTCAAGGTCAACAACTCCGCTTGCATTAACGGGAATAAAATCCACGTGGTAGCCACTTTTCTCCATTGTTCTTAAGGTATTTCCAATAGCTGGGTGTTCAAGAGGTGTGGCAATGATTTGCCGACCTCGATTAGCATCACAAATACCCATGATTGCAAGATTGTCCGCCTCCGTCCCGCCTGAAGTAAATATTATCTCATTTGGGACAGCACCAATAGTATCCGCAATTTGTTTGCGTGCCGTTTTAATTATTTTTTCGGCCTCAATCCCTTTTCTATGAAGAGATGATGGGTTTCCGTAAAAGTTACTCATTGTGTCTGCAACTTTTTCCACAACCATTTTATATGGGCGTGTAGTTGCGCTGTTGTCTAAATATATATCCATAAAAATCCTCCAACTTGTACAAGCAAATAGCTTATAACTTATATTACCACACTAAAACAGAGTTTTCAACTATATTTTTTAAAAACTCTATATAATATAATATTTCAACTATGGACAAATGTGCAAATATTATATATAATAGTAGGAACGCAATAAAGTTAGGAGTCACACACTATGGAATTTAAAACATTAAAAACACTTGAATACAACAAAATACTGGAAAAGCTTTCATGCCACGCTAAAAATGAAAGAACTATTGAGATGATTAATAATCTTACGCCATCTGCAAATTTTCGTGAGGTTCAACAAAACCTACTCGAGACCGATGCCGGCGTTACCTTTATATTAAAATATAGTTCGCCTGAAATCCTACGCACCGATGACATTAAAGGTTCAATAAAACGCCTCATGGTAGGTGGCGGACTTTCGATGTCTGAACTTTTAAATATTGCAAAAGTTCTTAAATGTGCAAGAATTTTAAAAAAATATACCGCTGACCAAGTGGGGATATTAAACTGCTATTTTGAAGACTTAGCACCAAACAAGCCAATTGAAGACAGAATCTTTACATCGATACTATCGAATGAAGAAATGGCAGATACTGCAAGTCATGAACTTTCAAGCATCCGCCGAAAAATTAAAAATGCAGGTGCAAAAATTAAAAGCACGCTCGATTCAATGATAAAGTCGCCGCATTATCAAAAGTTTCTTCAAGACCCAATTGTAACCATGCGTAACGACCGCTATGTTCTTCCCGTTAAATCCGAGCATAGAAGTGAAATTAGCGGAATCGTCCATGATATGTCCGCTTCGGGTGGCACGGCTTTTATTGAGCCTGCTGGCGTCGTTAGTGCAAATAACGACCTTTCCGAACTCGCCATAAAAGAAAAGGAAGAGATTGAACGCATCTTACTTGAAATTTCAGGAGAAGTAGCTGAAATTTCTGAAGAACTCGGCTATACTTTTGAGACAATCATTCATATTGATTTTGTATTTTCAAAGGCTAAACTCGCACTTGATATGAAAGCCACACTTCCAAACATCAACGATGACGGAAAAATTAATATAAAGCGTGGTCGTCATCCCTTAATCGATCCGCACACCGTTGTTCCAATCGATGTGTATATTGGCTATGATTTTGACAGTTTAATCGTTACCGGTCCTAACACAGGCGGTAAAACCGTTGTGCTTAAAACTATAGGCCTATTCTGTCTTATGACGCAATCCGGGCTTCACATTCCAGTCGCCGATGGCAGTGAAATGGCAGTATTTAACGATGTTTTTGCCGACATAGGCGACGAGCAAAGCATAGAACAAAGTCTTTCGACCTTTTCATCACACATTAAAAATATAGTTGATATTGTAGGAAAGTTAAACGATAAATCGCTTGTATTATTTGACGAACTCGGTGCTGGAACCGACCCCGTGGAGGGGGCAGCTCTTGCCACTTCAATTATCGAAAGCATTCGTGGTATCGGCGCACGAATCGTTGCCACAACCCATTATAGCGAGCTTAAACTCTACGCTCTTTCAACGGTCGGTGTAGAGAACGCCTCGTGTGAATTTGACGTTTCTACGCTTAGCCCAACATACAAATTGTTGATTGGTGTCCCCGGGAAAAGTAACGCTTTCGCAATTTCGCAAAAATTAGGACTTCCCGCTGATATTATTGAACGTTCACGGGAAATGTTATCAGGTGAAAATATTAAGTTTGAAGACATTTTAAGCAATATAGAAAAAAATCGCCAAACAACTGAAAAAGCCAAAAGCGAACAAGAAGAGATGAAACTTGAACTCGAAACCTTAAAAGCTGAACTTGAAAAAGAGCGTGCAAAAATCAACAAACAAAAAGATAAAATTTATGATTCCGCACGGCAAAAAGCAGAAAAGATTATCCTTAAAGCTCAAAACGAAACCGAACAGGTATTATCTGAATTAAAAGAAGCTCAAAAAAGTTCAGATAAGCAAGAAGCAATGCGTGCAACACAAGAACTTCGAAAAGATTTAGGACTTAAATTAAAGAGCAATGTCGCTCCTAAAAGCCGTCAAGCACAAAAACCAAAATCTAATACAAATATTAATTCCTTAAAACTCGGTTCAACAGTTTTAAGCATGGATTTAAACGATAAAGGCACGATTTTATCAATAAACAAAAAGGACGAAACCGCCGTAATTCAGGTTGGAATAATGAAAATAACATCTCCCATAAACAACCTAATCGTTTTAGAAGATGAAATGGGTGCAAAACCTTCATCATACATTCCGTCACGAAAGGGTTCAAGGCTTAATACAACTCCGGCAAAAACCGAAGTGGACTTACGTGGAATGTCCCTTGATGAAGCCGAAAATGAAACCGATAAGTTTCTCGATGAAGCCTCTCTTGCGGGTGTGGACGTGGTTTCTATAATTCACGGAAAGGGTACCGGCGTTCTTAGAAAAGGTATTCACGATATGCTTCGACATCATCCTCAGGTTAAAAAGTACCGACTTGGAAAATATGGAGAAGGCGAAAACGGCGTAACTATTGTAGAATTGAAATAAATTCCTGTTTAAAACTTCTTTTCTGTATTAAATGCTGTAAAGTTTCATTTTTTCTTATAAATTTAAAAAAAGTGTTGTAATTTAGATAAATTAGTGGTAAAATATTAACATTGACCATTTTGTGTCATTATTAAAATCGTTAAACTAATGATTTAGGAGATATATACTATGTTAAAAAAGAAGTGGATATTAAAGGAATTCGACAAAGCCAAAGTGATTGAAATGGCAAAAAATTTCAGCATTTCACCGCTTACATCTATTATTTTATATAATCGTGGTGTCCGTGAAGAGGCCGATGTTAAAAGATTTTTAAGCCGTGACCTTGGTATTATGCATGACCCATATTTAATGAAAGATATGGATCGTGCTGTTGACCGTATCAAAGAGGCAAGAGATAAAAAAGAGAAGATTACCATTTATGGCGACTATGACGTCGATGGTATTACCTCCATTGCTATCATATATAAGCACCTCAAAGAAATGGGAATCGAAGTCGGTTACTATGTCCCCGATAGAATACAAGAAGGTTATGGCGTTAACAAAGACGCTCTTGATAAAATCAAAACTGATGGTACGACACTTATTATTACAGTCGATACAGGGATTACCGCTGTTGAAGAAACTGAATATGCAAAGTCAATCGGTCTTGACATAATCATCACCGACCACCATGAATGCAAAGAAAAAATCCCAGATGCATATGCCGCTATTGACCCAAAACGCAAGGATTGTGTCTATCCTTTTAAAAGTTTAGCGGGTGTCGGCGTTGTATTTAAACTTATCCACGCTCTTGATGAAAACAAGTCACTACCTGATTTGATTGAAAAATATTCTGACCTTATGTGTTTAGGAACGGTTGCAGATATTTCTCCTCTTATTGATGAAAATCGCATAATCGTTACGGAAGGTTTAAAACGCTTTAAAACCACAAAAAACGTTGGTTTAAAGGCTCTTATTGACGTTTCTACAAATGGTAAAGCTATAACCACTTCTACGATTGGATATATCATTGCTCCTCGCATAAACGCTAGCGGAAGGCTTGGTTGTGCGTCACGCAGTGTTGATTTATTCTTGACCGATGATGTAAAACGTGCCCATGAACTTGCAGAATCTTTATGTGAAGAAAATATATTGCGTCAGCAAACTGAACAAAAAATGTTTAAAGAGGCTATAGAATATATTGAAAACCATCCTGAAATCAAGGACGATAAAGTCATCATAATTCCTCATGAAAATTGGCATCATGGAATCGTTGGAATAGTTTCTTCAAAAATAACCGAAAAATTTTATAAGCCTTCCATCTTATTTGCTATAGATGGCGATGAGGCAAAGGGTAGCGGGCGTAGCGTAAAGGGCTATAATTTGTTTGGTGCCTTGGAAAATTCAAGCGATTTGCTTGAAAAATTTGGCGGTCACGAACTTGCTGCCGGACTTAGCATAAAAACTGAAAATATCGAAAAGTTCCGCACAAAAATCAACGCATTTTCTGTTGATAAACTTGACGAATCTTTAATGGTTCCAACTATTTTACTTGATGCGGCAATAAAAGTTCCATATATCACCTCTGAAACGGTTTATGACATTAATCGCCTCCAACCTTTTGGCGTTGAAAATCCTACTCCTGCCTTCGCTGTTCGTGATATTAAAATACATAGAATCAGCGTTATGAGTGACGGAAAGCATTTGCGAATGACACTCTTAAAAGACGGCAAGTATTTAGATTCTGTGGGATTTGGCATGGGTGACTATTTCCAATATCTAAAAGAAGGCGACTTTATTGATGTTGCGTTTGCACTAGATATAAACGACTATAAAGGTTTCCAAAACGTACAACTTATCCTTAAAGATATCAAACTTTCGGGGACGGAGGCTTAAAAAATTTGAACATTACTGAACACGATAATTCACAAAACACTGACCTTGCTACTCTTATAGAGCTAATTCGTCGCTATAATAAAAAAGGCGATTTGTCTCAAGTTGAAAAGGCGTATAATTATGCCGTTTCTAAGCATGAAGGACAAAGACGCAAGTCGGGTGAGCCGTTTTCGACTCACCCGATTCAAGTTGCAAAAATCATCGCTGAAATGTCCTTTGATTCTGACACTATTATTGCGGCACTTCTTCATGATGTAGTAGAGGACACCGACACATCACGTGCGGATATAGTTAACGAGTTCGGTGAAACGGTTGCCATTTTGGTTGATGGTGTGACAAAGCTTGGAAAAATTCCATATACATCAAAAGAAGAACAGCAAATCGAAAACCTCCGAAAAATGTTCTTTGCTATGGCTAAAGATGTTCGTGTTATTGTGATAAAACTGTGCGATAGACTTCATAATCTTCGGACACTCCGTTATATGCCGGAAGACCGTCAACGTGAAATCGCCCGTGAAACCTTAGAAGTATATGCACCACTTGCACATCGTCTTGGTATGTCAAAAATTAAATGGGAGCTTGAAGATTTATCTCTTAGATACATCGACCCAATCGGCTATTATGAAATAGTAGATAAAATTGCCCAAAAACGTGAAGAACGTGAAGAATATATCCATGAAATTATTGAGCTTGTACAAAAAAAGCTTGAAGCGTTAGGAATAAAAGGACATACTGAAGGCAGAGCAAAACATTTTTATAGTATTTATCGAAAAATGTTTGTCCAAAATAAGACTATTGATGAACTTTATGACTTGTTTGCGGTTCGTGTCATCGTGGACACGGTTGCGGATTGTTATGCGGTTTTAGGAGCGGTTCATGAAATGTTTAAACCGATTCCTGGACGTTTTAAGGATTATATAGCAATGCCAAAACCCAATATGTACCAATCTCTACATTCTACATTGTTTGGACCAAACGGTACTCCTTTTGAAATTCAAATACGAACATGGGAAATGCACAATACTGCCGAAAACGGTATCGCCGCCCATTGGAAATATAAAGAAGGCAACAACAACACTACCGAAATGGACGATAAGTTATCTTGGATAAAGCAACTTCTCGATATCCAGAAAGATATGACAAATGCTGAAGATTTTATGCAAACACTTAAAATTGATATGTTTAGCGATGAAGTTTTTGTATTCACTCCGGCAGGTGATGTAAAAAGCCTTCCGGCAGGAAGTACGCCTATCGACTTTGCTTATGCAATCCATAGTGCCATCGGTAACAAAATGACCGGTGCAAAAATAAATGGCAAGATTGCTCCTCTTGATACCGTTTTGCAAAACGGCGATATTCTTGACATTATCACTACAAATTCGCATGGGCCAAATTTAGATTGGCTTAAAATTTGCAAAACTTCACAAGCTCGTAATAAAATTAATCAGTGGTTTAAAAACGAAAACCGTGAAGAAAATATTATCCACGGTCGTGAAATTATTGATAAAGAACTTAAAAAGCAATCTATTCCGCTTTCGCTATTAGAAGATAAAAAGTTCATAGAACCGATGCTTAAAAAATATGGTTTTAACGCTGTTGATGAACTTTATGCCGGAGCAGGCTTTGGAAGCACAAACGCCAATCGTTTTATTACACGCTTTAAAACCGAGTGCAAAAAGAAACTTATTGAAGATGACGTCATAAAACCTTCTGAAGTCATGCCTCAGCTCGTGCGGACCACCGGGAAGCCTAACCAAAGCGGTGTTACCGTTAGCGGTGTCGACAACTGCCTTATACGTTTTTCTCATTGCTGTAATCCTGTACCTGGCGATAAAATCGTAGGTTATGTTACACGTGGGCGTGGTGTGGCAATTCACAGAACGGATTGTATAAACATAATTCACGCACGCTCGAATGAGGTCGAAACCGAACGCATCATACCCGTTCATTGGTCAGATGAGCCTGAAACACGATTCCAGGCAATATTATATATTACTGCAACCGACCGCAGTCTTCTGCTTTATGACACCATGGCAACAATTGGCGACATGAAGATTTCGATATTAAATATGAATGCCCGTCAAGGTAAAAACGACCTTGCCATAATTGAACTCACTCTTGAAATAAATGACAAAGATGAGCTAAATAACGTTATAACACGCCTAAAACAGGTTGAAGGAATATTATCGGTAGTACGCCGCCGTCAATAGCGTAAACTTAAATAAAATGTGAGGTATATATTATGAAATTTCATCGTCTTACACTTGGTGTACTCGGTACAAACTGTTACGCTATTGCTAATGAAAACACCAAACAAGCAATACTCATTGATGCACCGGATAACCCGGACTTAATTCTTGAATTTTTAAAAGAAAACGACTATACTTTAGATAAAATTGTCTTAACACACGGACATTTTGACCATATTTTGGCACTTCCTGTGCTTTTAAAAACCACAAAAGCTCCACTTTATATCCATGAAAACGGAAAGATATTCTTAGAAGAATCCGAATATAATCTTGCCTTTCATCTGGATGTGGATTGGAAGCCCATAACCGCCGACCATTATCTTAAAGATGGTGATGTTATATCATTAGGTGATAAATCAATTAAAGTAATCCATACTCCCGGTCATACATCGGATTGTATTTGTTTGCTTGTTGATGATATTTTAATAAGCGGCGACACATTATTCCAAGGTAGCGTTGGTCGTATTGACCATCCAACAGGCGACCTTTCAATGGAAGTTAATTCAATAAAGCAAAAACTTATGCCCCTTTCGGATGATATAAAAGTTTATCCGGGTCACGGTAACGACACGACCATAGGGAGTGAAAGAAGGGAAAACCCATACCTACGTTAAATGAATCCAGTACACCCTGGGGAATTCTTACCGGAATCCGCCCCGCAAAACTTGCAACAAAACTTTTGATAGACGGCTATACTCAAGCGCAAGTTATGGAATATTTTAAAGATGAGTACAAGACAACTCCCGAAAAGGCCGCACTTGCTTTAGAGGTGGCAAATATCGAAATGCCCATTCGTGAAGGCATTTACAAAGACGGCGTAAGTCTATACATTGGCGTACCGTTTTGTCCTAGTAGATGTCTTTATTGTTCATTTATTACAAACGCTACAAAACAGGCAGCGGCAATGAAACCCGAATATGTCAGGTGCTTAAAAAAAGAAATTTCTTATTGTTCTGAAATTATTAAGGATTCAAAAAAGCGTATCGAAACGGTTTATATTGGAGGTGGAACTCCGACGGCTTTATCCGCCAATCAACTTGACGAAATCATCACCGCTCTATATGCAGATTTTGACCTTTCAAATATTAAAGAATTTACCGTTGAGGCTGGACGTCCCGACACAGTAACTGTTGAAAAACTCAAAGTTTTAAAAAAGCACAAAATCGACCGAATTAGTATAAACCCCCAAACTATGCACCAAAGCACGCTTGATATAATCGGTCGTGCGCATACACCGGGACAAATTTGTGACGCTGTAAAACTTGCTCGTGAATGTGGCTTTGATAATATAAACATGGACGTTATCGCTGGACTCCCCGGTGAAAATTTTGAAATGTTTGCCCAGACTTTAAAAGAAGTCGCCGCATTATCACCTGAAAATATTACTGTACATACAATGTGTATCAAGCGTTCGTCACGTCTTAAAATTCATCTCGACGAATACGATTTGACAAAAGGTCTTGAAGTTTCAAAAATGGTTGATTATGCAAAAGAATTTATGGCTGGCATCGGAATGCATCCATATTATCTCTATCGCCAAAAAAATCAACTTGGAAACCTTGAAAACGTTGGCTACTCCCTTCCAAATCGTGATTGTTTGTATAACATCTATATAATGGAAGAAATTCAAAGTATTTTATCACTGGGCTGTGGTGGTGTTACAAAAACTGTTGACAGAGAACTCGACAAGATTGAACGCATTTTTAATGTAAAAGAACCTAAAGATTATATTGAACGAATCGATGAAATGCTAGAACGAAAAAATATGCTTAGAGGTGAATTATAATGAAGAGTTCAGGAGCAGATTTAGGTCATGGTAATATTGGAAAATTGCTGTTTTCCATGGCAATGCCTGCTATTTTTGCACAAGTCATAAATGCACTATATAATGTTGTTGACCGAATGTTTATAGGTCATCTCCCCGAAATTGGTGCAACCGCCTTAACAGGCGTTGGTTTAACTTTTCCGATAATAATGATAATATCAGCATTTAGTTGCCTTGTCGGAATGGGTGGCGCCCCTCGTGCAGCAATAAAAATGGGTGCAAACGACGATAAAGGTGCTGAAGAAATTCTTGGCAACTGCGTTTTAGCATTGCTTGGACTTTCAGTAATTTTAACAGCTTTAATCCTTATTTTTAAGAAAGATTTACTCCTCATGTTTGGTGCAAATGCAGATACCACACTTCAATATGGAATCGAATATTTAAGTATCTACGCAATCGGTACAATTTTTGTACAAATCGTTATGGGGCTTAATCCTTTTATTAATGCACAGGGCTTCGCAAAAACAGGAATGCTTACTATACTTATCGGTGCTGTAATAAATATCGTACTTGACCCAATTTTAATGTTTGGCTTTCATATGGGCGTACAAGGTGCGGCTCTTGCAACAATCATATCACAAGGTATTTCTGCCATTTGGGTTATGCGTTTTTTAAACGGCAAAAAAGCAAAACTTAAAATAAAACGTAAATACCTTAAATTTACACCATCGGTTATTTTCCCTGTATTGGCACTTGGATTATCACCTTTTATAATGCAATCTACCGAAAGTGCCTTATCAATATGTTTTAATATTTCTCTTGCACGCTTTGGCGGCGACTTAGCAGTAGGTTCAATGACAATTTTAGCCAGTGTGATGCAATTTGCCATGATGCCAATTTCGGGATTAACCCAAGGCGCCCAACCAATAATAAGCTATAATTATGGAGCTAATAACCCAGAGCGTGTCAAAAAAACATTTAGTATTCTGCTAATATGCTGTCTGGCCTTTTCAATTTTGGTATGGTGTTTTGCTATGTTTATACCAAATGTGCTGGTTTCATTATTTACAAACACCCCAGAGCTTATGGAACTTGCCGTATGGGCGCTTAGAATATACATGTTTGCTATAATAATATTCGGAATCCAAACCGCATGTCAACAAACATTTATCGCATTAGGTCAAGCCGGAATTTCTATTATGCTTGCATTGCTTAGAAAAATTGTGCTATTAATTCCTTTGATTTTTATACTTCCTATGGTTGTGTCATCGGATTTTGCAAACATATTTCTAACTGATAGTATTAGAACTCTTTTAGATGGATTCCAACCAACAAAAGTGTTTGCGGTCTTCCTAGCTGAACCAATCAGCGACATTATAGCTGTATGCGTTACCGCAATAACCTTCTTTGTTAGTTTTAAAAAGATTAGCAAACCTAAAACTTTTAACACTCCTAAAGAAAGTTAATTTTTAAAAATAAAGCAGACAATAAAATCTCCGCAAGCCTATATTTTAGGTTGCGGAGATTTTTATTTTAAAATTTTGTTTTCAAAAGTTCTTGAATTTGCATTAAGGCTTCTTGTTCATCATCACCATTTATAGAGACTTTTATTTCATCGCCATTTTTTATGCCAAGAGCCATTATAGAAAAAATTCCTTTTGCATCAGCAACATCATCGCCTTTTGTTATAGTAATATCCGATGTAAACTTTGTCGCTAAATTTACCAAAAGTCCCGCTGGTCGTGCATGAATTCCGACGGGATCGGTTACTGCAAATAAAAAATCAGTCATAAAAATACCTCCAAAACTCAAAATTAACAAAGTTAGTATTTGAGTATGAAGACAAATTTATTCAATCATATTAGTTGAAGTTTTTTAAGGCCCTTATAAATTCCTTCATTTTGCACAGTATCAGTTATCATTTCAACTATATCATTCAAGCGTTCGGTATGATTTCCCATAGCAATACCGGTGCCGACAAATTTAAGCATATCATAATCGTTATCTCCGTCTCCAAATGCGTATGTGTCAGAAATATTAATTTCAAAATGCTCAATAACAGCCTTAATACCCACCGCTTTTGTAAGCCCAACTTTACAAACATCTGCCGACGGATTTCCCGGGTGGTCGGTTATATCATAAATTCCTTTAAACTTTTCAATAAAAGTCCTATACTTTTCTTTGTCTTTATATGTTATATTAAGCTTATTGCTTTTGATGCAATCTATATCTTTAAGCGGATAAAAACAAGAAATATCCATATCGAAAGCCTTTACCATTTTTTCAAACTCTTTTCCTCCAACTTCACTATAATAACAAGAGGTCTGGCTCTCTAAAACATATCCAAACTTTTCACTTTCAAGATATTCAACAACAGCGCTTAAATCTTTTAATGGAATAGAATCGTTCCAAACTTCCTCGCCATTAACTTCCGCATATGCACCGTTTGTTGTAACATAACAATCAAAATCAATGTTGATTTTTGGAATATAGCATTTTGCACGACCCGTTGCAATCCCAATCATATACCCATTTTTTTTAAGCTTTTCCAAAGCATCCATAGTCACTTTTGATGGCATATACATCCCACGTGCGCCATCAATCAGCGTTCCGTCTATGTCAAAAAACACTGCACCTTTATACCGTTTGCACATTAAAATTCCTCCATGTTGTTAATCCAAAATTAAAGCCTTTTCAACTTCTGTGCCAATATTCCAAACGCTTTTATCATTTCATAATAGTATACCCATTAAATGCTAAAAACATAAGTTCAAAGCTCGACACGAAAAAATCATGTCGAGCTTTGGGCTTATATAGTCTTTGATTTAATCTCTTCTTTTAATTTTTGAATAAATTCACCAAGTGACATTTGTGCCGTTTCACCGGTTTTTCGGTCACGCACAGAAACAATACCTGCCTCTTCATCTTTATCGCCAAGCACCAGCATATACGGAACCTTTTCAAGCTGTGCTTCACGAATTTTATATCCTACTTTTTCACTTCTATCATCTAAGGTTAATTTTATTCCATTTGATTCCAACTCACGTTTAGCAGAAGTTGCATACTCAAGTGTGCGGTCAGTAACAGGAATAATACGTACCTGCTCAGGACTCATCCAAAGAGGTAATGCACCTGCATATTTTTCAATAAGCAACGCAAGCGTTCTTTCATAACATCCAAGTGATGTTCTATGGATAATATATGGGTTTTTCTTCGAACCATCTTTATCTACATATTCCATGCCAAATTTTTGTGCTAACATTTGGTCAATTTGAATGGTTATAAGTGTATCTTCTTTGCCATGAACATTCTTAATTTGGATATCAAGCTTAGGTCCATAAAACGCCGCTTCACCGATTCCAATTGTATATTCAAGCCCTAAATGATTTAAGATTTTTTCCATTGCCGCTTGTGCTTCGTCCCATTGTTCCGGAGTGCCGATATATTTTTCAGTATCTTCAGGGTCCCATTTTGAAAATCTAAACGAAACATCTTCACCGAGTCCAATAGTATCAAGCATGTATTTAGCAAGCTCAACACAATTCTTAAATTCATCTTCTAACTGTTCCGGAGTACACATTAGATGTCCCTCTGAGATTGTAAATTGACGAACACGAATAAGTCCATGCATTTCGCCCGAAGCTTCATTACGGAAAAGAGTGGAAGTTTCACCATATCTAAGTGGCAAGTCACGGTATGAACGCATACGATTTAAATATGCTTGATACTGAAACGGACATGTCATAGGACGGAGTGCAAAAACTTCTTCATCCTTTTCCTCATCACCCATTACAAACATTCCATCTTTATAATGATCCCAATGTCCAGATATTTTGTACAAATCACTTTTCGCCATAAGAGGGGTCTTTGTAAGCAAATAACCTCTTCTTTCTTCCTCGTCCTCTACAAATCTTTGAAGAGTTTGGATAACTCTTGCACCCTTAGGAAGGAGAATTGGCAAGCCTTGACCTATTAAATCAGATGTAGTGAAAAATTCAAGTTCACGACCGATTTTATTATGGTCACGTTTTTTTGCTTCTTCAAGTTTTTCTAAATATTCATCAAGTTCAGCCTTTTTCGGGAAAGCTGTTCCATAAATACGAGTTAGCATTTTATTTTTCTCGTTACCACGCCAATATGCACCTGCGGTATTTTGCAACTTTATCGCCTTTAAGTTTCCTGTAGACAATAAATGCGGACCTGCACATAAATCAACAAAATCCCCTTGTTTATAAAAAGAGATGATTGCATCTTCCGGAAGGTCGTTTATGAGTTCAACTTTATATGGTTCGTCTCTGTCCTCCATATATTTAATTGCCTCATCACGAGGGAGTTCAAAACGTTCAAGCGGAAGTTTTTCTTTTATAATTTTCTTCATTTCAGCTTCAATCTTTTCAAAATCCGCAGAAGTGATAGGAGTAACAAATTCAAAATCGTAATAATAGCCATTTTCAATAGCAGGTCCAATCGCCAACTTTGCATCAGGATATAATCTTTTAACAGCCTGTGCTAAAACATGTGACGCCGTATGGCGATAAGCGTTTTTGCCGCCTTCACTATCAAACATCAAGAAGTTAACGGTAGCATCATTAGTCGGAACAAATGTTAAATCACAAACCTTTCCATCCACTTCAGCCGCCAAACAAGCTCTTGCCAAGCCTTCGCTAATACTTTTTGCAATGTCCAAAAGAGATGTTCCTATTTCAAATTCCTTAACATCTCCGCCTTTTAATGTAATCTTCAACATATATATCACCTTTCTTTATTGATAAAGTATAAATCATAACCCTATAAAAACAGCGGCTAAAACAGCAATAGTTATTCCTAAAATAGCACCTGCAACAACTTCAAGAGGAGTGTGTCCTAATAATTCTTTAAGTCTAATTTGCTTTTCAAGTGGGTCGGTTTCGTCCCATGTATCAATAATCATATTAATCATAGTTGCCTGTTGCCCTGCCGCACGTCGGATTCCGGAAGCATCATACATTACAACCAAAGCAAAGGCACAGCACATAACAAACATACCACTATTAAAGCCTTCGGTTATTCCAATGCACGCCGCTAAAGATGTCACGATTGTCGAATGCGACGACGGCATTCCGCCGGGTCCCATAAATCTTGCCATATCCAACTTTTTATCCTTAATCCAAACCAAAAACCCCTTTAAAACGCACGAAAAAGCCCATGCAAACATTACCACAAAAAAGACCCTGTTGTTTAAAAATTGCTCAAAATAGTTCATATAATATCCCCTTGTTATTTATCTCGTTTTAAAAGATATTCTGCCAGACTTATTAAAAACTCCGCTTTTTCTCCAAAATATTCAAGTGCCGAAATAGCCTCGCTTGTTAATTTTTCAAGTCGTTTATTCGCCTCATCAATCCCTAAAATGGTAACAAACGTGTTTTTTTCACTAGCCACATCACTCCCAATTGGCTTTCCTAAAACTTTTTCGTCACCTATACAGTCCAGTATATCATCTTTTATCTGAAATGCCAACCCCAATTTTGAAGAAAATTCAATTATTTTAGAATATTCTATTGAATTTTCTTCAAATTCGTCGCATACCATCGCTCCGGCAACGACTGCCGCTTTAATTAAAGCTCCGGTTTTGCGTTCGTGCATATATTTTAACTCATCAAGAGTAATCGTCTTTTTGTTTTCGCTTTCTAAATCAACAACTTGACCGCCAATCATTCCCATACACCCTGAATAATTAGAAATCATTCGAATTATTTTAAGCAATCTTTCAGAATCCAAAGTTTTAAATTCATCAGATTTAGATAAAATTTCAAAAGCAAGATTTAAGAGACCATCCCCCGCCAAAAGAGCGATGTTTTCTTCAAACACCTTGTGACAGGTAGGCTTTCCACGTCTTAAATCATCGTTGTCCATACAGGGTAAATCGTCATGAATTAAAGAATATGTATGAACGCATTCAAGGCTACACCCAACCTTTAAGGCATCTATAAAATCACCGCCACGCATTTCCGCAACCGCAATAGTAAGTATAGGGCGAATGCGTTTTCCCCCTGCCAAAAGGCTATATCTCATAGCCTCAAAAACGCTTTTTTGTCGAACATTTGGGATTTCAGAAATCCTTGATAGCTCCTCTGTTATTTTATCCGTATAATAATCAAATTTCCCCTCAAAATTCATAATTCCTTCCCCTTTTCAAAACCATAACAAGCTATTCTGCCATTCCCGCAAAAGGTTTTTCTTCAAGCTTGCCGGTATCTTTGTTTTTCATAAGAATATTTATTTTCTGTTCACTTTCGTCTAAAGCCGTGGTACATTCTTTAGTAAGTTCAATACCCTTTTCGAAAAGTTCAAGCATTTTTGCAAGTCCAACATCGCCCGTCTCAAGAGATTTAACCACGCCCTCAAGCTCTTTTAAGTTAACTTCAAAATCTTGTTTATCACTCATTATCTTATTCTCCATTTCTATATTAGTCCAATTAAGTTCAATTAATTCACAGTAGTGGAAATTTCACCGTCTGTTACAACCAAAGTCAGCATATCCCCACTTTTAACTTGGGTGGTTGATTTGACAACTTCGCCCTTATCATCTTTTACCACTGAAAAGCCACGTGTCATGGTTGAAAGCGGACTTAATCCGTCGAGTTTCGAAACACTAACGTTTAGATTTTGTCTCTTTCTTTCTAAAACATTTGTGTATGCATTTTCAAACATTCGAGAAACGCCATCAAGTCTAAGTCGATTTTCATTTATCTTCATGATTGGATTGCTAAGCACAGGCTTATCTATAAAATATTTAAGCGTCATTCTCTTTTTTTCAACAATTTGTGTCGCTTGTCTATATAATCTGGTATATACATTGTTAAACTTTTCCACAAGTTCAATTTGTGACGGAACAACAAGTTCAGCAGCCGCCGACGGTGTAGGCGCACGCAAATCCGCCACAAAATCCGAAATTGTAAAGTCGATTTCATGTCCCACCGCTGATACAATAGGAGTTTTTGAATCATAAATCGCACGTGCGACAATCTCCTCATTAAACGCCCACAAATCTTCTATTGAACCACCACCACGTCCAATAATCATAACATCAACATCGCCCATGTTATCTAAATATTTAATCGCTTCCGCAACGCTCGCCGCAGAATTTTCACCTTGTACAAGAACCGGATAAAGAACCACATCAGAATAAGAAAAACGCCTGGATAAAATATTTAAGATATCACGGATTGCCGCTCCTGTCGGTGCGGTAACCACTCCGATTTTCTTTGGATAATGCGGTAAAGGTTTTTTATGTTCAGGTGCAAAAAGACCTTCTTCGTTTAACTTTACCTTTAACTTTTCAAAAGCAACATGTAAGTCTCCCACGCCGTCTTGAGTCATTTTATCAATATAGAGCTGGTACTGACCATCTCTTTCATACACGCTTATTCGCCCATGAACTACAACTTTCATTCCATTTTCAGGTTTAAAATTAACCTTACTTGCAGCACTTCTAAACATAACCGCCCGCATGACGCCCGTTTCATCTTTAAGCGACATGTACATATGCCCAGAAGAATGTGCTTTAAAGTTTGAAAGCTCGCCCTTAACCAAGACGTCCGTTAAAACATCATCACGGTTAAATATTTCTTTTATATAGAGATTTACTTGCGTTACAGATAACGCTTTTCTTTCAATCATATCAATTAAATTCCTTTTCCGAGAATGCATATTCCGACCGCATTGTCCGTACTAAGTGACGGCGATGCAAAATAAATACCCTCTTCATTTTCCATTAATTTATGCAAATAGCGACTAGAGCAAACTCCGCCGACCATAAGTACGTTTGCAATATTATATTTGTTTTTCGCCTGTTTTATAACACTTAAAATGGTTTTACATATGCATTGCATGACAGAATTTGACACATCACCTGAACTCATGTTTTTCTCAAGTTCACGCTCATATTTCGTCTCTGCACCTGAAAAATTTATCAAAAAATCTTTAGCTGAAACTTTTACCGATTCATTTTTAAAATTTTCCATAGCGATATCGTCTAAAAACTTGCCTGCCGGAAAACCAAAACCCATTTTAATTCCAATTCTATCAATAAATTGCCCTGCGGAAATATCCAATGTTTTCCCAATTATCTTCGTATTAAGTCGTCCAGAAACGTCAGATTTATCGACTAATAAAAGTTCTGTTGTTCCACCCGAAAGATGAAACGCAAAAAAAGGCTCATTTAAGATATCAGCCTTAGATGAATAAATTCCTGCCATAATATGCCCCTCTTGATGCGAAAATTCTTTGTATTCCGCATCAAGAGCCGCCGCAATAGTCTTTCCAAAATTTTGTCCTGCTAAAAAAACCGGCATGTACGATTTTTCAATGTTTCGTGGTGCATTTGAAACAGAAACCGTAACATTTTTAAAATCATGAACAGGTACTTGTTTGCAAAGTTCTTCAAAAAGCAATGGGAAATTTTTTATATGCTGAAATAAAGCTTCAGACTGTCTAAGTCCACACTCCCCAAGGCGTACATCAAGAACTTTTTTAAACTGCCAAACCCTATCATCAACCATTGCTGCAAGAGATGTGGTATAGGCACTTGTATCAAATCCCAAATATAAGTGTGATTCTAGCATTTTTCTTTAATATTACCCAAAATTCCATTTACGAAAGGTGCGGCCTCGTCACCTTCATATTCTTTCGCAATAGCAACAGCCTCATTAACTGAAACCGTATTTGGAATACCGTCACAAAACAGCATTTCGTATACACTAAGGCGTATAACGGCAATAGACACCGCCGACATTCTGTCGGTAGTCCACCCTTTTGAAAATTCGGATATTTTTTTGTCAATCTCTTCTATTTTCTCAACAGTGCCAATCACAACTTCTTCTATATATTCAACCTCTTCGCCATTATTGAACTCTTTATAATAATAATCAATAAGTTCTCTAATATTTTCAGGCTGGAATTTATATTGAAACAAGATGATAAACGCACCTTCTCTGGCTTTTCTTCTGTTCATAATTAGTATTAACGGACTATTCGCCCGCCCCCTCGTCATTGTTTTCGCTGTATTCTGCCGTTGTTTCAACTATATTTTCTGTTTCCATTTTGCTATCGTCGTTATTCTCTTCTATACTTTCCTCTGTATTCTCTTCTACATCATTTTCTGTTTTTTCTGCTTTTTCTGTTTTTTCTGTTTTTTCTACAACTTCAGCAACGTTTTTAGCAGGTGTAGTTTCTTTTGTAACATTAACGCCTTCAACGCTAACGTTAACAGCTGCAACAGTAAGACCTGTCATAGATTCAACTTCATTTTTAACTTTTTCTTGAATCTCCCAAGCTACATCCGGGATTTTAGCACCGTATTCAACAATTATAGCAAGGTCAAGTGTCACTTTATTTTCTGAAACAGTAACTTTAACGCCTTTTGCCAAATTCTTTTTTCCAAGAAGTTCTGCAAAACCTCCCGAAATCGAACTAACCATGCCAACAACGCCTTTAATGCTATTTACCGCAAGCGAAGCAATTATAGATACAACATCATCTGAAATATTAACTGTACCATTTTCAAGCATTTCTGAATTAACTGTATTTTCCATATTAATGACCTCCAATATTAATCACGCTTAACAACACGTTCTGTTTATTATACCACAACACAAATTTTTTTACAATAAATTTTTCAATTCTCTTTATATAATTACAATTAAATTTTAAAAATCAGTGTCATGGCTATTCTACATGTGTGAAATTATCTAAATTAAACAAATAAATTTGTCTATAATTCACTGTATCCAAAAATTCGCCTAAAAATTCTATACTTTTCACAAAAAAAATATTGTCAAAACTGTTTTAAAATTTCCGCTCTTATGGTATAATTAGCTATGCACTTATTTTTGGAGGTATATATATGAATAACAATATAGTTGTAACTATTGCACGGCAATATGGTTCAGGCGGTAGAAAAGTCGCTAGAAAAGTTGCTGAAATTTTAGGAATCGGATATTATGATAAGGACTTAATCGCCATAGCCGCAAAAGAAAGCGGGCTTTCAGAAAATTTATTTGAAGGGATTGACGAAAAGCCAACCAACAGTTTATTATATTCCCTTGTTATGGGAATACAATCCGGTCGAAACATGTATTATAATTATGGTGACATGCTAAATGCGGATGGAATTTTTAGAATTCAATCTCAAGTAATCCAAGGGCTTGTTGAAAAAGAACCCTGCGTTATAGTTGGTCGATGTTCTGATTATGTTTTAAGAGAACATGAGAAACTAGTTAACGTCTTTATACATGCAGATGAAGATTATCGTGTAAACCGAATAATGGAGCTTGAAAAACTCAAAGAGAAAGAAGCTCTTGATATAATACATAAGACCGACAAACGTCGTAGTGGCTATTATAACTTCTACACCAACAACGTTTGGGGCAACGCCGACAATTATCATATATCATTAGATAGTGGTAGTATAGGCATTGACGAAACCGCTAAACTCATTGCGGAATACGTCAAAATTAAATGCAAATAACACATAAAGCCGAAATGCCAAAAAGCATTTCGGCTTTACTTTTAAATAAAACTTGCATATTAACGAATTTCTTGCTATAATGGAGGGGT